>DATLGQ010000159.1:0-5771 GCA_035540435.1 Fimbriimonadaceae bacterium | reverse complement strand
ACCATCTGCGGCCTCGCTCGAACGGCCGACGCAATGGTTACGATCGAGGAGAACGTCCAGCGGGGAGGCTATGGTGAGGCAGTTCGAGCCGCCTTGGCGGACGGTGGCTTCAGCCACCTGCGGCACGAACTGATGGCCTTGCCGGATTCCTTCGTCGAGCACGGTGCGCAGCCGCTGATTCGCTCGCAGTGCGGCCTCGACGCCGAGTCGATCGTTGCCGCCGTCCGACGCGCTCTAGCAGGTGCCAAGACGCCCAATCTCGGTTAGTTCAAGGCGGCCGGCTGGAGGCACGTTCCGCACCCCGAAGGGCACGTGCGCAACCGCCGCGACGCCCTCCGCCAGTTGGATATGGGTCTCCTGATCGTCGAAGAAGATGTCGGGCCCAAACTCCAGGAGGAACGGGGCCTTCGACAGCCCGCCCAAGAAGAACGCTTCGTCCACTTCCAGCCCCCAGTCGTCCAGCGTCTTGAGCGCGCGCTCGTGCGCCGGTGCGCCCCGAGCAGTGACCAGCGCGAGCCGCAGTTCGAGGCCCGCCTCGTCCTGCACCTTCCGCAGCGCCTTCACGAACGGCCAAAGCGGCCCTGCCTGCATCGGCACCTCCGCGTGCGCTTCCTCGTGAGCGTGGAACGTCTCCAGCCCTGATCGCGCATACACGGCCTCGCTGCGGTCGTCGAACAACACTCCATCGCCGTCGATCGCGATCCGGAGTTCGGTCGGATGCGCATTGGAAACCGTAGGCGCCTGGTCGCCCACTCGGGCGGCTGGAATCCCTTCGGCAAGCGCCCGTCGCACGTCGTCGTCGTTCGCCGACAAGAACAACGTTGGAGGTGCTGCCCTCAAGTAGTGGAAGGGGCTCCGCCCCCGCGTGAAAAGTCCTCTGGAGATGTTGAGCCCGTGGAACTTGGCGGAGTTGAAGACGCGAAGCCCGCTGAACGGGTCGTTCTTCGACATGACGATCACCTCGACCACCTGCCGCTCACGGCTGTTGAGTCGCAGCAGCTTGCTGACCAAGTTGAACGCCACCCCTGGCGAGGCCGGCTCGTCGATCCGCTGCTTCTGATGCTCGCGGAAGGCGTCCTCGCCCTGCTCGCGGAAGACCCGGTCGGGCTCCGAGAAGTCGAATAGGGCCATGCTGGTCACCGCGATGACCAGCTTGTCGTCGAGCGTTTGCGGCATGCTTACTTGGCGATCGGCTCGCCACCAGAGGCGAGGTTGTCCTTCGTGAAGAAGACGGAGTCGAGCACGATCTTCTTCGGCACTTCCTCCCCTTTGAGGATCTTCAGCGCAGTCTCGACGGCCTCCCGCCCACCGGTCGGGTACTGGAAGGAGGCTGCCAGGATGCCTTGCTCGACGTAGGCGATGCCTTCGTGCGGGAGAGCGTCGATGCCGATGAAGATCACGCCCTCCGATCGCCCGGCCGCCTGAGCCGCAAGATACGCGCCGTGCGCGCCCGGATCGTTATGGGCATAGACGGCGTCGATCTTGGGCACCCGCGAGAGCGCAGATTCCATCTCTTTGCGAGCGTTGGGCTCCAGCCACTTCGTATCCGCCTCGAAGACGACCTTCAGGGCCGAGCCCTGAATGGCCTCTCGGAACCCCTCGTGGCGATCCTGTCCGGGCGCTGAGGTCATCAGGCCTTTGAGCTCCACCACGTTCCCCTGCCCGTTGAGCTTCTCCACCAGCCAGCGACCCGCCGCGCGACCGATGGCCTTATTGTCCGCTCCGATGAAGCAGGTGTACTTGTCTCCCAAAACGGCGCGGTCGAGCACGATCACTGGAATACCGGCGTCGATCGCTTGCGCCACCGGCTCGGTCAACGGCTGCGACTCCTTCGGGCTGATGATAATGAGGTCGACCTTGTCCTCGATGAACTCCTCGACGTGCGCCCGCTGCTTGAGCGAGTCGTTTTGCGCATCCTTGAACACCACCCTCAGCTCCGGATGCCCCTTCGCGGCCTCCTGGATGTCCTTGTTCATCTGAACCCGGTAAGGCTCCCCCAAGTTGCATTGACTCATCCCGATCGTGAAGGTCTTGCCGTTGCGGGAAGGTGTGCCGTTGGAACTCGTTTGGTCGGTGTCTGAGCCGCAGCCGACGAGGACGAGGAGCGGCAGGAGCAAGAAAGACTTGAGGGTTTTCATGATCTTCAAAAGTAGGTTATCACGGCTGGGGAGTCTGCGTTCTCACTCGGCGCTAGCGTTTCGTCTATCTTCATCGACAACCCAAGCTGCGCAGCAACGTCGACCACCAACGTCCAGCCGACCCCCTAGACCTGCTCCTGCAGCTGCTCGATCTTGCGCACGTAATCCCCCACCAGCGCCTGGCTCTCCTGCTCCTCCGGACTCTCCGCGTACACGTGGAACAGCGGTTCTACCGCATCGGGCAGCACCAGCACCCACGAGTCCTCGTCGAAAATCTTGATGCCGTCGACGAGCTCGATGCGCTTGCCATCGCGGCTCTCCTCCGAGATCTGGCGCATGACCGCTCCCTTGGCTTCCCAGGGGCATCGCACCTGCTCGTACGCGAGCGGAAACTGCGGCAACTCTTTCGTGACGTCGCTGATCGAGCAGTGCGTTTCCTGCATCATCACAATGAGCTTGGCGAGGCTGAAGGGCGCGTCGAATCCCGGATGCAGCTCGGGGAAAATGAAGCCGCCGCGGTCGTCCCCCGCGAACGTGACACCGGCATCCAAGGAGGAGCCCATCAAGGAGCGGGTGTCGGCCTTGGTTCGGATAATGTTTACGCCTCGGTCGCGTAGTGCTTCCTCCAGGCGGGTCGGCGCGGTCACGCTCATGGCAATGCTCGGCTCCGGATGAGTCGACGCGACCAACGTACAGAGCACGGCGAACAGGGTGTTTCCGAGTAGCACGTTGCCCTGGTCGTCGACCACCGTGAGCCGCTCGCCCTCGTCGGTAAACAGCACCCCGAAGTCGTAGCGCAGGGTGCCGACGATCTGGCGCAGATTCTCGACGTGCCGCTCGACCTCTTGTGGAGATCGGGGCGCCAGCTTTGCGTCGTTGTAGCCGTTGAGGCTGATGGACTCCACGCCCAGCCGCGCGAGCATCGCCGGGTAAATGGGCGCTAGCGCCGAAAAGCCGTAGTCGCACACGATGCGCAGCCGCTTGCGGGACTCCGGCGCGTGGAGCGAGCGGAAGAAGTCCACCTCGTACTGCTCCACCGCCCGGCTGGCAAGTTCGATAATGCCCAGATCATCGGGGTCGGCTCGGTTGAAATCTTCGCGGAAGAAGGCGGTCTCCACCTTACGTTCCAAGTTCTTCGGCAGGTACGCCCCCCGTGCGTCGAACATCTCGATGAGCGTGACGCGGGGGTTCCCCGGCAGCTTTCGCACGTTCACCGCGCCGGCTGCGCCGCTGGCTTTGATAAAGTGTCTCGCAATCGGCACCGCCATACTGCGCATGTCCAGCACATCGCAGCCCACGCTCAAGAGCGAGGCCATCACTGCCCGCTTGATCATTCGTGAACTGCGGGTGGAGTCGCGGCTGGTGACAACCTTGCTCCTTGGCGGCAAGATGGAGCCGTAAGCGGAACCAAGGCGCGTGGCGAAGTCGGGCGTGATCTCGATGTTGGAGAGCCCGGCAACACCCAGTTCCCGAAAGAGGTTGCCACGCCATTTGTTGCCCCAAACCAGGGACATCGTCACGGTGGAGCCCCGCTCGATGATCTTGTCCGGCCACAGCTTGATCCGGGGGCGGATCGTGCTCCCCACGTCGATGAGGCATCGATCGCCCACGACCGCGTCTTCTCGGATGACGCTGTCGCGTTTGACGGTCACTCGCGAGCCGATAATGGCGGAATGCACCCCCACCGCCGGCCCAATGTACGAACTGTCCCAGACGACTGAGCGCTCGACAACCGCGCCATCTTCGATGAACGTGTTGTCCCCGATCACGGTGTAGGGTCCGATGCGGGCTCCGCGTCGGATCTTCACGTTGTGGCCCAGACAGACCGGCGGCACCAGAGTTGCGCTCTCGTCGATCGAGCAGTTGGGGCCGACATGCACGCCGGTCGCCACAGGTTCCCCTTGCACCGGCAGATTTAGGAAGCCCGACATGAGGTGCTCCTGCGCCTCGCGGTACTGAGTGAGCGAACCCACGTCGGTCCAGTACTCCTCCATGATGTAGCCGAAGATCGGTTTGCCCTCGCGCAGGAGCTGCGGGAAGATGTCGCCACTCCAGTCGTAGTTCTTCCCCGACTCCATCAGCTCGAAGATCTCTGGCTCCAGGATGTACATGCCGGTGTTGACGGTGTCGCTGAAGACCTCCGACCAACCCGGCTTCTCGAGGAAGCGAATGATGCGGCCGTCGTCGCCGGTGATCACGACGCCGAACTCGAGGGGATTCGGGACGCGGAATAGGATCAGCGTCGCCAGGCTCTTCTTCTTGCGGTGGTACTCAACGGCCTTCGTCAGGTCGCAGTCTGTCAGCGCGTCTCCCGAGACAATGACGAAGGTTCCGTCGTTCAGTAGATGCTCCGCCTTCTTAACGCTGCCGGCCGTACCAAGGGGAGTGTCCTCGATGCTGTAATGCATCTGCACGTCGAAGTCGCTTCCGTCGCCGAAGTAGCCCTGAATCTCATCGGCGAGATAGTGCAGTGTCGCCACCACTTCGGTGATGCCGTGCCGCTTGAGGAGCGTCAGGATGTGCTCCATGATCGGCTGGTTGCAGATCGGGACGAGGGGCTTGGGGCGATTGGCGGTGACCGGCCTGAGCCGGGACCCTTCACCACCTGCCATAACGACGGCTTTCATGATCGCCCTTTTGTGAGTCGCTAGCTGATTATAGCGATGGCGTGCAAATCGGTAACCCCCGCCTCGTATGTGCCGACACCTCGCGCGGCTGCGGATGTTGAGGAAGGGCGAGAGAGAGCGGGCGATGGGAATCGAACCCACGTAGCCAGCTTGGAAGGCTGGAGCTTTACCATTAAGCTACGCCCGCGTCAGATCGTGATTGTACCTTTGGGAGGTGAGGTGGTCAGGTGTTGGGGTGTTGGGGTGTTGTTCTTTGAAGTTTGAGGGACTTCACCTTCCTCTACCCTCACGCCCCGTAGGGCGTCCATACGTTCTTCACCTGTGTCGCGTGCCGCAACAAAGTCAGCGAATTCTCGGGTAGAGCCTGTGGGCACCACGTTTGCTTCAGGTTTCCGATCGAGAGCCGTTCGACCTCGCTCGTCCGCTCCGGGTGGCCGATGCACCACAGCGCATCCACCCCGTCGTGCTCGGCCAAGGGCTTTAGGGTCTCAGCGAGCAGCCCCGTGACGATATTCACGACGCCCCCCGGAACGTCTGAAGCCTCCAGCACCCGGTACAGCTCCACGGCGGGTAAGGGCTGCCCCTCGCTCGGCAGCACCACGACCGAGTTGCCCATGGCGATGGCCCCTGCGAGGGGCGCCACCATCCCAAGCAACGGCATCTCGGGCGGGCAGACGACGCCTATGACTCCGATTGGCTCGTTCAACGTGTACGATAGCGCCCGCATCGGAACGTGATGCACGCTGCCGTCGAACTTGTCGGCCATGGCCGCAAAGTCGAAGAGGGAGTGGATCGCCAGCTCGAATTCTTCCGAGCCCACGTGGTGCTGGACGCGCTGTCTTTCTGCTTCCAGGTTCTCCGCCAGGTAGTACAGCACCTGGGCCCGGTTATAAGCCGTGGCCGCTGCCCAGGCAGGCTGGGCCGCCCTCGCTGCCTCCACCGCGTTGCGAATGTCCTTTCGATTGCCACGCGCCACTTCTTCGTCTGCGACGGTAAGCGAGTAGCC
>DATLGQ010000158.1:0-4832 GCA_035540435.1 Fimbriimonadaceae bacterium | reverse complement strand
CCCTCGTCGTGACCGAAGGCTTCGGCTTCCTCGCGATGGCGCAGCGCACGTTCGAGCTGCTCCGCTCCCTCGAGGGCACCACCGGCAGCATCAACGGCGCGACTCAAATCCGGGCCGGCGTCATTCGGCCCGAGATCATCGTGCCGCTCGACGTCAAGGACAAATCCGCTCCAGCTCGCGACGAGGCCCTGGAACTCATGCTCGGCACGCCGATCCGCATCATTCGCGAACCCTACTTCGGCCAGCTCGGCACGGTATCCGAGCTCCCGGCGCAACTGATGGTGGTCGATTCCGGCACGGAAGTGCGCGTGTTGAAGGCCAAGCTCGAAAGCGGCGGCGAAGTCGTCGTGCCCCGCGCAAACGTGGAGATCATCGCGACCTAGAACGATCATGGGAGGAAGAACGCACACCGCCGTAACCTAGCCTCCAAGGGCGGCTGTTCGACCCCATGAAGCTGCTGATCATCGACGACGAGCCGACTCTGGTCGAGACGGTCGAGCACAAGATGCGCAAGGAAGGCTTTACCACGTTCACGGCCGGTAGCGCCGAGGAGGGGATGCGGCTTTTCAAGCGGGTCAAGCCCGATCTTGTGATCCTCGACATCATGCTTCCGCAGCGGTCTGGTCTGGACCTGTGCCGGGCCATCCGCCGGGACAGCGCCACCCCAATCATTTTCCTGTCTGCCAGAGCCGAGGAGGAAGACCGCGTGAGGGGACTGGAATTGGGCGGAGACGACTACGTCGTGAAGCCGTTCAACCTGGCGGAGCTGGCGGCCCGGGTGAAGGCCGTACTCCGGCGGGCTACCGGCGAGCCACCCAAGGAAGCAATCGAGTCGGGGGACCTGTGGATCGACCCAATGAGCCACGAGGCACGGCTGGCGGGAAGGGATCTGACCCTGTCGCCGAAGGAGTTCGCGCTGCTGTACTTCCTGGCTCGGCATCCGGGGCAAGTTTTCTCCAGAGAGGTGCTGCTCGACCGGGTTTGGGGCCGCGATGCGTATGTCACCGCCCGGACTGTCGACGTGCACATCAGGTGGCTGCGGACGCACATCGAGAGGGACCCCCAGAAGCCGGAGCGGCTTCTGACGATCCGAGGTGTTGGCTACAAGTTCGCCGGGTGATCTCCTCTCCCCGCAGTGACCCGCTATGATCCGATCGTGTAGTACTCTAGCCCCGCCTTTTCGGCGGCAGCCTTCGAATACACGCGCCGGCCGTCGAAGAGGATGCGCTCTTTCATCGACCCAGCAACGCGCTGCAGGTCGATCTGCTTGAACTCGTTCCACTCGGTGACCATCACGAGCGCATCGACGCCCTCGGCCGCCTCGTAGACGCCTTCGGCGTACTCGATCTGGGGATAGAGCTTCCGGACGTTGTCGGCGGCGACGGGATCGTAGGCCTTGATCCGGCCACCCCGCTTGAGAACCTCTTCCACGATGATGAGCGACTTGGCGTCGCGAATGTCATCGGTGTTGGGCTTGAACGCCAGTCCCAACAGCCCAAGGCACTTCCCCTCGAATCCGCCTAGCCGCTTCTCGATCCGGCGCACGAAGTGCAACGTCTGGTCGTCGTTGATCTCGACGACCTCCTTCAGGAGTCTGAAGTCGTAGCCAAAGTTGTCGGCCGTCTTGATCATCCCCTGAACGTCTTTGGGGAAACAGGAGCCGCCCCAGCCGAGCCCCGCTTGCAGGAACTGGTTGCCAATCCTTTGGTCCGCGCCCATGCCCTTGGCCACGTCCTGCACATTCGCGCCGCAAAGCTCGCATATCCGGCTGATCGCGTTGATGAAGCTGATCTTCATCGCCAGGAAGCTGTTGCTGGCGTACTTGATCAGCTCGGCGCTGTTGAGATCCGTGATGTACATCGGCTTCTCCAGCGGCGCATAGAGCTCGACGAGCTTGACGGCCGCCTCCTTCTTCTTGGCGCCGATGACGATGCGATCCGGGTGCAGCGTGTCGTGGATGGCCGAGCCCTCCCGCAGAAACTCCGGATTGCTGACCACATCGAACAGGCCCTCCCGCACACTGTGCGAGCGGATGATGTTCTCGACCAGGTCCCCACTGCCGACCGGGACGGTCGACTTGTTGACGATCACCGTGTAATCCACGATGGCCTTTCCGATCTCGTTGGCCACCGCCTTGACGGCGGTGAGGTCCGGGGTGCCGTCAGGGCCAGGAGGAGTGCCCACGGCAATGAACACGATCTCGCTTCGACGGGTTGCATCTGCGACCGAGTCGGAGATTTCGAGGAAGCCGTCTTGCAGGCCCTTCTTAAGCAGTTCCTCGACGCCGGGCTCGTAGATCGGCGGGATCCCCTGTCGGAGCTTCTCGACCTTCTCGGCGTCGTTATCGACGCAGATCACGTCGTTACCAAGCTGAGCCAAAACGACGCCCGTCACGAGCCCCACGTATCCCGTCCCAACCACTGCAACTTTCACTTCGCGAAGGGTACCTCTGAGGCTAGATTCTCATGTCCTACCCGGCGATGCTCAGGTTCCCGGAGGGTACAATGCGCTCCATGCTGGGCCAAGAGCAGCAGGAAGCGCTGTCCAAGTCTCGCGGGAGGCTGGACGCTATCGGAGGTCATCTTTGACCTACCTGCACTTCAGCACGCCATAGCGCAGCTCGAGCAGCAATCCGCAGAGCCTGGATTCTGGGACGATCCCACCGCCGCCAACAAGGTTCTGCAGCGACTTTCGCGACTTCGCGACATAGCTTCGCCCTACCTTGCCCTCGACAAGACGGAGCGGGACATTGCCGAGCTTTATGAAATGCTGCGGGAGGATCCGTCTCCCGATCTCGAACGGGAGGCGGACGCGATGGCGCTGGGATTCCTCAGGGAGTTGGACGAGTTCGAGCTCAAGAGCCTTCTCAGCGGCGAACACGACGCGAACAACGCGCTCCTCGAGATCAAAGCGGGCGCGGGCGGCGACGAAGCATGCGACTGGGCCGCGATCCTCCAGCGAATCTATGCGCGCTGGGCCCAAAACAAGGGCTACAAGCTCGAGATCCTCAGCGAGACGCCAGGGGACGTGACGGGCTACCGCTCCGTAAACATGATGATCAGCGGCCCCTATGCTTATGGGAACCTGAAAGCCGAGAACGGGGTGCACCGCCTGGTGAGGATCTCGCCGTTCGACGCCGCTGCGCGCAGACACACCTCATTCGCCAAGGTGGAGGTGCTGCCGGAGATCGAAGAGAGCGAGGTCAGCATCAACCCTGACGACCTCAAGGTGGAAACTTTGCGGGCAGGCGGCGCGGGCGGGCAGCATGTGAACAAGACCGAAAGCGCGGTGCGCATCACCCACGTCCCCACCGGCATCGTCGTGCAGTGCCAAAACGAGCGCAGCCAGCACAAGAACCGAGCGGCCGCCATGACGGTTCTGCTGGCAAGGCTTGCCGAGCTCGACAAAGCCGAGACCGAGGAACAGCGTCGCGCGTTGAAGGGTGAGAACAGTCCGGCCGAGTGGGGTCGGCAGATCCGGTCCTACGTCAAGCAGCCTTACACCCTCGTGAAGGACCACCGAACCGGGTTCGAAACGGGCAACGTGCTGGCGGTGATGGATGGTGCAATCGACGGCTTCATTGAGGCGTATCTGCGGCAAAAGCCATCCGACGACCAGTACGTCGAGTAACGCCTCGCGCATACTAGCCCCATGCTCGGGGCGCTGATCACGCTGGCGTTTTGCGTCGCGATGACGAGCCTTGGGCGTCTGGTGTTGAGGCGCGTCGGTCTCTGGAAAACCGAGGAACTGAACGACCCAGCCCTCCTTCTCGCTCTGAGCGGCTTGCTCGCGCTCGGGATGGTGGGAACGTTGACCTTGTTCATCGGGTTCCTCCCAGGCGGGTTCCGGTGGGGACTGGTGGTCTGCGCTTTGCTTGCATTGGTAGGCGTAGCCGGTCTGGTCGGGCCCGCGGGGAACCTACGGCCCAGGTTGCCTCAGGAGATGCGCGGCGTCGGCATCTTGCACTTCGCGGCAATATCGGTCGCCTTCCTCTTTGCTCTGATCGGCGCGCTTGCCCCAAGCGACGTCAACGATTGGGACACCCTCGCCTACCATCTGGCGGTGCCCAAGCTCTGGATCCAGGCCGGCCAAATCACCTACATCCCCTTCATCCACCACAGCAACTTTCCGTTCGCGGTGGACAACCTCTACATTTGGGGTCTTCAGTGGGGCGGTGAAAGCGGCGCGAAGGCCTTCATGGTCGCCTACTTTGGGCTTGGAATCCTGGCGGTGTTCGGCTTCGCCCGGCAGCGCTACGGTCCTTCGGCCGCTCCTTGGGCCGCACTCGTTTTCGCCACGGTTCCGGTCGTGCTGTGGGAAAGCGGCACCGCCTACATCGACGTGGCCCATGGCGTGTATGCGGGTGTGGGGGTTCTCCTCGCGGCTCTTTGGGCGGAGCACAAGGGGCGCCAGTCCGCACTGCTCTGGCTGGCGGCGCTGCACCTAGGTTTGGCCGCCGGCAGCAAGTACACAGGGCTGCAGACCATTCTCGCAGTGGGTCTCGTTCTTGTCTGGTTGGTGTTGACGCGACGCGACGGAAGTCGCCCTCGAATTGGGCCGGTGTTGGTAGCGGGCGCAATTGCTTTGCTCTTGGCCTCGCCCTGGTACGTCAAGAACGCCGTGGTGAACGGCAACCCGGTCTACCCCTTCTTCTACGAGGTGTTCGGGGGGCGCAACTGGTCGTCCGAACATGCGGCCGTGTACCGCGACGAGCAACAGACCTTCGGCGTCGGTCGCCATGGGGCGGGCCGTGACTGGTCGGCCCTGGGACACGCGGTGTGGGGGCTCGCCTACCAGCCGGGGCGCTACGTCAACCCCGGCCAGACCCAGGG
>DATLGQ010000157.1:0-10641 GCA_035540435.1 Fimbriimonadaceae bacterium | reverse complement strand
ACGAGGCCCAGGGCGGTCATGTCCTGCTCCACCTCGTGCACCAGGCGCTCGGCGAACAGAAGCTTGTCTTCGTTCACCTGTTCGGGCGTCATGCTGGCGAGGATGCCGCGCAGTGAGCCTTCGAGCGTCGCTTTGGCAATGCCCATGATCTCCATGCGCGACTTGCCAAGGAAACGCTCGATGGCGTTGTTGAGCAATGGTTCGTGACCGGCCACTTTCACGTTCGCAACGCCTTGCACGGTCAAGGGGATGCCGCCCTTGGAGTAGGCGTTCTGGGCGGTGACGTCGATGACCATGTTGGTCAGGTCCATGCGGTCCACGCGCTCGAGCAGCGGCCACCGGTAGCCGAAGCCGCCCTTGATGACGCGGTAGCCCACGTAGCGGTCGCCCAGTCTTCGCCGCCTGCCCGAGAAGATGAGCACCTCGTTGGGCGCGCAGTTGTAGATGAGGCTGCGCATCCCGAATATGGCCAGGATGGCGAAGACGAGCAACACGCCCACCACCAAACCGGCCGCAAATCCGAAACCGGCCAAGAATCCAAAGCTCGTATGGAGGATGTTCATCAGATTGCCCTCGGGCCCTCGCCCTTGTCCGCCACGGGCCGCTCCGCGCCCTTCTTAGCGCCGTTGGACGGCGCGATCACGCCTGAGCCGTCCCCCGCCGAAATGGCCTGGCGAATATCGATACCGGTGGTTTGGGTGACGGCGTCGAACACGGAGGAGAGCATCGCCGGGTACGCCGAGACGTAGTTGGCGAGGGTTCGGCCATCTCCGCTGTCGATCATGCTGAGGTTGTCGATCCGGACCTTGGCGACCGCGCGAGATGCGGTCTCCAGGATCTTCTCGATGTCTTCGATCAGGTAGATGCTGAGGGCGTTGGGTCCAGCCTCCTTCCAGGCATCATGCATCTTGTCGAGAGCCTGAGCCACTGCCGCGCCCCGCTCGCGTACCAGCGCCGCATCGCCTCGCGCGCGGTGCTGCTCGGCCACCTGCTGAGCCTCGGCGGGGAGCACCTGGTCCGTGTGAAGCCTCACGCTTTCGAGCTCGGACCGGATGCCTTGCAGTTCCTGCTCGGCCTTGGCCCTGGCCTCACGCGCGGCCGCTAACGTCCGCTGCTCTTCGGAGTTCACTTGCGACTCGAGCTCGGCTTGGATTCGCCGCGCCTCGTTGCGCATCTTGGCGATGTTCGCCTCCATGTTGGCTCGGATGACGTTCGCGCGGCCCTGATTTTCAGCCTCCGCCAGCTCCGCCTCCCGCCGCATGTCGGACTCCGCGATCTCGGCCTCCTTGATCACGTTGGCGATCTGGGAGCGGCCGATCGAGTCGAGGTAGTGGACGTCGTCGCTCACGTGCTGGATCTTCAGAGTGTCGAGGTGGATGCCGAGCTTGGTGAGGTCCAGCTCGCTCTCGCGCAAGAGCTCGTCGGCGAACTTGAGTCGGTCCTCGTTGACCTCCTCAGGCGTCAAGCGGGCGAGCACGCCCCGTAGGTGCCCCTCGAGCGTCTCCTTGGCCACGCGCCTGATCTCGTTGGGGTCCCGCCCCAGAAAGCGCTCGATCGCGTTGCCGATCACCAATTCGTCGCTGCTGATCTTGATGTTGGCGATGGCATCCACGTTCAGGGGTATGCCGCCTTGCGAATAGGCGTTCCGGATCCCGATGGGCACCTCCATCACGTTGAGGTTCATCCGGTTGACGCGTTCGATGATCGGCAGCCGCATGCCGAAGCCGCCGAAAATGGTGCGATACCCTCGCCGGGTGCCGTCCGGCATGAGGTACCGGCGGCCCGAGAAGATCAGTACCTCGTTGGGCGGACAGATATGAAGGAAGCTCTTGATGATGCTGACCAGCAGGAACAGCAGCGTGATCGCGGCGCCAATGCCGATGACCACCCCCAGAACCTCACCTGAAACTCCGACCTGTGCCAATAGCATCGTCATGCTCCTCTCAATCAAACACTGCCCCCCGCGGCAGCACCCTCGCCCGATCCTTCTCGATCGCGACGATGACCACGTCTTCCCCAGATTGAATGGTACCGGTTTCTTGGTTCAAGGCAAGAAGTTCGATCGTTTCGCCCTTTACCATGAACCGGATCTTGCCGGGCTGATCGCCGTGCACGGGTACCAGCACTCGCGCCACCGTGCCCAGGATGTCGTCGATCTTGGCGCTGCTGTCGGCCTCTTGCTGCCGAACCAAGCGCATCACGAAGGTGACCGCGAGGCCACAGACGAAGCCGGTACCGGCACTGACCCACGCCGCGAGCGGCTCAGGGACAGCAGCCAGCTTCGAAAGGAGAATCCCGGTCAGGCCGAAGGCGGCGAAGAAGTAAGTCCAGAAGCGCAGGCTCAGGAAGGGGATCCATGCGCCGTCGCCACCCGCATGATCGCCGTGGTCGACCGATACCTCCGTGTCGTGGCTCAGGTCCAGGTCGTGGTCGACATCGGCATCATGACCCGCGCCGAGCGCGCTCAGGACGACCAGAAAGCCGCCAACCACCGCGGAAACGATGTAGAACGTCAGCATCTCTCTCTAGTTCACCACAGCGCGCTCGCGCTGACAAGTAGTACGCTCCAGAAAGCAGGTGGTTGCGATAGGTTCTTAGTCGCCGCGCGGCGAGCCTTCATCGCCGGCGTCCATCATCCTCAGGGCCTCCTGACCGAGGCGCGATCCCACCAACTCCTCCTCGTCCACGACGTAATGAGCACCTGCGTCGGCAATGTCTGCTACCACGACGTGATAGCGGGCGCGGGCGATGACGGGCAGGCCGCCGAGACGTCGAGCTTGCCCTGCCACCGTGCGGGCGCATTCGAAGTCGGGCAAAGCGAGCACCAGTGCGCTGGCAGCTTTGATATGAGCTGCCTCCAGAACTTCTGACGAGGTGGCATCACCCACGAGGCCGTGATGTCCCTTTGCAACGGCCAGATCCACCAGCTGTCGATTGAGGTCGATTACCAGGATTGGGCGAGCAGAGGCACAGAGCTCGGCCACTGCTGCATGGCCGGCATCCCCATAACCCACCACGATGGCGTGTCCTTGGAGCTTGGGTGGCTTGGGCCCCTGACGCTCGTCGCCTGCCAGTCGCCTGGGGTTGAAGAAGCGTTTGGCAAGCGCGCGGGCCGCAGGCGAGGCGGATGCAACCAGAAATGGCGAAGCCAGCAATGTGAGCACCGCCACCGAGGAGATCAGTGGCGAGACGCCCGCCGGCAAGAGCTGTTCGGTGGTCGCTACGACCAGCAGCACGAATGAGAGTTCTCCTATCTGGGCGAGGGCAATACCGCTGGCAAGGGACGAGAGGATCGTCTGGCGGAACAGTCGCAGGGTGAAGGCCGCGATCGCTGCCTTGCCCACGACTACGGCGAGCGCGACGCTTAGAACAAGCCAAATGTTGGAGCCGATCCATCCGATGTCGGCCAGCATGCCCACGCTCGCGAAGAAGAGGGTAACGAACGCTGCGCGCAGTGGCCCCACATCCGCCCGGATCTGAACCGCGTACTGCGACTCTGCAAGCATCATGCCGGCCAGAAACGCACCCAGGGAAGGAGAGACTCCCACCGAATGCGCGGCGTAGGCCGCGCCAAGAACCGTCGTAATGGCGAGCAGGATGGGGAGCTCACGGTTGCGCGCGATCGTTCTCGAGAGCAGAGCCCGGGGCAGGAGCAACCCGAGGACGACAAGGAAGCCAACCGCGACCGCCACGACCTTGCCGAGCGTGGGAGTGTTCGAGTCCCCGGGATTCAAGTCCAGACTCTGCCCACCAATGGCTGTCAACAGCAGCACGAGGGGGACCAGTGCCACGTCCTGTACTAACAGAATGCCGAGCGCGTTCTTCCCGTAAACGGAGTCGAGCTCGTTCCGATCGCGTAGAACCTGGAGCACGATGGCTGTGCTGCTGAGAGCGACGATCGCACCGATAGCGACCGCGGCTTTGGCGTCCATGCCCGCGGCCAAAACGACCCCTGCCGTCGCCGCCCCAGTGAGGACGATCTGAAGCGATCCGCCCCCCAAAGCGGGCGAGCCCATGCGGGCGAGCCGCTTCCATGAGAACTCGAGGCCTATGCTGAACAGGAGCAGCGCAATGCCAACCTCCGCCAAGGAGCGGACGACCTCGATGTCTTGGATCA
Organism: Fimbriimonadaceae bacterium; assembly: GCA_035540435.1. Lineage (GTDB taxonomy): Bacteria > Armatimonadota > Fimbriimonadia > Fimbriimonadales > Fimbriimonadaceae > DATLGQ01. The sequence continues at coordinate 6,524 of DATLGQ010000157.1, read as the reverse complement.
CGCCGGACGCGCGGGGTCCCAAGAGCACGCCCGCCAGCAGGTAGCCCAAGATCGCGTTGATCCGCACCCGCTCGAACATCGCCCCCAGCAGGAAAGCCGCCGCCAGCGTGATCGCGAGGTCTAGCAGGAGGTTCCAGCCGTGCGGCATACATGATTCTACTGCTCGCGCCCTTGCGCTGCTGGCGTCAGAATAGGAGGTTGCAACGGACCTCACACCATGAGAAGCGCCTTTCGAATCGGGGAACTGGAGATATGGCCCCCGGTGCTACTGGCGCCGATGGAAGACGTCACCAACCTGCCGTTTCGCCTGATCGCCAAGCGAATCGCCGGCCCGGGCCTCATGTTCACCGAATTCGTGAGCGCGATGGCGATCCACCACGGCGCAAAGAAGACCTACCGCAAGATGCGGATCCATCCCGACGAGCGTCCGCTGGGCATCCAGATCTTCGGAGGCGATCCTCAGATCATGGCGGAGACCGCGCGTGTGGCCGAGGAGATGGGGGCGGACCTCGTCGACATCAATATGGGTTGCTGGGTGCCCAAGGTCTGCCGCACTGGGGCCGGCGCGGCGCTTCTGAAGGATCCGGAGCTTGCCGAACGCATCGTCCAGGCGGTGGTCGACGCGGTGCGGGTTCCCGTGACGGTGAAGGTTCGCGCCGGCTGGGACTACTCGCTCTTTGCCGCGCCCGAGTTGGCCAAGAGGTTCGAGGGTGCGGGCGCGAAGATGCTGACGCTTCACGCCCGCTTCGCCAAACAGGGGTTCGAAGGCGAGGCGGACTGGAATCTGATCCGGGAGCTACGGAGCTCGATCTCGATCCCGCTCATCGGCAATGGGGACGTCAAGACCGGCGAGCAGGCTCGTCGCATGATGTCGGACACCGGGTGCGACGGCGTAATGGTCGGGCGAGCCGCTATCTCAAACCCCTGGGCCCTGAGGCGGATCCGGGCCGCAATCATGGGTCACGCCCAGCCGCCCGAGCCGACGCTGGACGAGCGGATTGAGACCGCCCTCGAACACCTGCGACTGATGATCGCCTGTGAAGCGGAGGCCGAGGACTTGGCGGGAGCGTTACTGGATCGCGATGCGGAGGTCAGAGCGACGCGGCACCTGAGAGGACAGATTCCTCTCTATATCAAGGGCCTGCCGGGAGCGGCCCAATTGCGGGAACGGCTGACGCGATGCTCCACCTATGCCGAGGTCGAGGACCTATTGCTCGGCTTCCGGGAGGCGGTCGGGCGCGGCGCGGCCGGATCGGAGCAGCACGCCTATGCCCACCAACAGTGAAGCGAGAGCCGTGATCGCGAGGGCGACCGCGATGAGCGCCAGCGCGATGTAGTTACCCGGAATCTCGCCTCTCCGGGTGCGAATAGCGCCCTGCACCAAATCGGGCAACGTGTCGAAGAGCGGCCAGCAAAGCACGAGCACGGCCGCCGAGACCAAGACGAGGCTCAGCCCGTAGAGCCTCCTGCCGACCCGGCTGCCGCGTCTCATGCGTAACATTTTGGCCGAACCCGCTTCAGGCAGAAGCTTTGCGTACCGACACTTCTACCGGGTTCCTGCGCATGATCAATCAAAGCGAATGCGGCCAGCCGCCGCCTCAACTGTCCTGGACCGGCGAGCGGATGGTCCCGAACGCCTCCGACATGGCCACCGAGCTGCTCCACTGGCAGCGCTATCAGTTCTTTCGCCCCTGGTACGAGGACCGGAAGATCGTCGACGCGGCATCGGGTGAGGGCTACGGATCCAACTACGCGTCCGTGCACGCCGCGCAAGTCACGGGCGTCGAGCTTTGCAGCAACACGGTTATCCACGCCCGCCAACGTTATCCGGAGGTGGAGTTCGTTCAAGGAGACGTCTGCGACTTCGATTACTCGGGCGCAGATCTGGTCGTCAGCTTCGAGACGATCGAGCACCTACCGGACCCGCAGCAGTTCCTGCAGGCGTTGAGTCGCTGCCCGGGCGCGATCGTCATCTCCACTCCGAACCGGAAGTTCCACAGTCCGGGCAACCGTCTGGAGGACAAGCCTCTCAACCCCTACCACACGGTGGAATGGCTGCCGGAAGAGTTCGCGGAACTGATCCGTCTTCACTTCCCAGACCGCCAGATCCGATTCCTGTCGCAAGAGAACCGATGGCCGGGGTTGATTCGCGAGGGCCTAGACCATGAGGCGATGTACACGATCGCCGTCATCGACGGCTGGGAGCTTCCGCGATGGCCGCGCCTCGGGCTGGCCATGCCCACGGTAGACAATGCGCCCGCCGTGCAGGACGCCGTGTTGGGGCTGACGAGGAATTACCCTGGTGAGATCGAGATTGCGGTCGTAGCCAATGGGAGCGGCGAGGCCACACTCACCGCGCTTCGACAGCTTCGCGACGGGCTGCCACACATCGTGCGGCTGGTTGAGGAGCCCATCAATCACGGATATGGAGTCGGCGCAAACATCGGCCTCGATCACCTCTGGCAGGACGCGTGGTTCGATCTGTTCGGAGTCGTCAACGACGACGTGCTTCCGGCCATCGACTGCGTGTGCGAGATGGTCGAGGCATTTCGCCACCTTCAGGCGCTGGGCCATCGTCCCGGCATCGTCGGACCCACCAGCAACATCGTTCAGGGGATCCAACAGCGCGACATCGGCCCCTTCGGCAGCTATGCAGAGATGCTCTATCGAGCCGAGAGCTACCACCGGCGGCATGCCAACAGTGCAACGGAGGCAGCCCAAATCCGCGGCCTCTTCTTTCTGATCAGTCCCGAGTGCCTTTCAGCCGTCGGGGGCTTCGACCCGAGGTTCGGCTTCGGCAACCATGAGGACGACGATCACAATCTGCGCGTTCGACACGCCGGCTACACCCTCTGGTGCGCCGACGGCGCTTTCCTCTACCACGAAGGGTCGAGCACCTTCCGGCAGATCGGGATCGACTACTTCGACAACCAGGAGCGAAATCAGCGAATCCTCCTAGAGAAGTGGGGAGCGTCCTCGATGGAAGAGCTGATGCGGGCGGAGAACCTGCCCGAAACAGTGTCCGTGTTCGTGCCGCTGTCGGCGCGCGCGCTAAGAAGCACCTATACAGCCCGAATCAACGGCCAAGACGTGGACCTGGTCTACCAGGCCAGCAGCGTCGAATTGGCCGCTTGGATTGTCCACAAGCTGCAGAGCAAGCCTGCCGAGGATCGGGTGCGATTGCTTCAGGCCCTGGCAGCCTAGGTTAAGCTTGCGCCACAGTGCGCTGCTTCTTCGCGTTGATCCCTCCTCCGGAGGTGGTTCTGGCCCTCACGGCCCTACAGGAGGACCTGAGGAGAGAGCCGGTGGCCTCTGGACTCCGCTGGACCCCTGGTGAGAACCTGCACCTTACGCTCCGATTCCTGGGGGAGGTCGATCAGGGTGTGCTCGCTCGGGGCCTTGCCCAGATGGAGGAGGTTTCGCTGCCGCCACCGTTCGAACTGCGGCTGGGATACCTGGGAGGTTTCCGCAGCTTGGGCCAGGCGCGGGTGCTCTGGGTTGGGCTCGATGGCGAGGTCGAGCATCTTCGGGCGGCGCGGGCAGCGATCGATGCGGCGTTTCCTTCCGAGGAGGAGTTTTCGGCACACGTGACGCTGGCGCGAGCGAAGAGGCGTCCGATCGACCTGAGGCAACTGAGTGAGCGGCGCCCGCACCCGGTGCGTTGGCCAGTCCGCGAGGTCGTATTGATGCACAGTCGCCGAGGACCGACGGGCTCGGTCTACAGCATCATCTGGCGTCGGTCGCTCAGCTCCTGAGACGCCGTCGAGCCGCCAAGGCCGCGACTCCCAAACCGACGGCGATCATCGTCCCCGGTTCCGGCACTGCCTGGAAGTTGGCGGCCAGCAGGAAGTCGCCGGACTCCATGGGCGAAAAGACGACGCGGATTTCGTCGACGTCACCGAAGTTCGCGGTGCCGACAAAGTTGGCGAACATGAAATCGACCGTGTGCGAAGGGTTGGTGACCCTCGGCACAGGCATCGCAAGCGAGCTGGTTCCGCCCCCGCCGCCCGCGGTCCGAACCTCGATCTGCACGTCGGTGTTGGCGATATCGTTGTAGTGGAACGAGAGTCGGAAGCGGTTTTCGCCGCTGAGGTTCAGGTTCAAATCGCCGGAAGTCAGGGGCCCGCCATAAGTGAGGCCCAGAGCCGAAATGCTGAACGAGCTCGAGCGGTGATCGAGGAAGCCGCTCCCAATCGTGCTGCTGGCGCTGATGGGAACGCCCGGGATACCCGCCAGGAGAGTGAGCCCCATTCTGCGCGAGCCCCCCACCATCCCGGCGCCGTTGACGACGCTGGAGGTGGAGCCCTGCGCGGTCAGGCTCAGCGACTGCGCATCGGTGAAGTTGTCGAGCACGACGACGGCGTGGGCGCCGGCGGCGGAACAGGCACAGAGCAAAACAGCTAGCCTTTTCATAAGAGTCCCTCTGGAGTTAGTGTATTACAACACCATTCTCCATGGCCTGTTAGTTTTGCTGGATCGGCGTTTGTCGAGGGCTGGACGGGAGTTCGCAGCCTCTCGCCCGCATCGCGGAAGCTCCGCGGTGCACGTCAGGGCTATCATGGTCATATGCTCGTCGGCCTCTTGACACTCGTGAACCCGGCCCAGGCGGAGGACACCTGGGACAAGATCATGCCCGTCGGGGCGGTGGTGGAACAGGTCGCCACCGGATTTGGCTTCACCGAAGGGCCCATCTGGCTCCGCTCCGGCAAGCTCATCTTCAGCGACATCCCCGGGGACGCCATCCATGAGCTCGACAAGGGCAAAACGACCGTCTTCCGCAAACCGTCCCACAACGCCAACGGCAACAACCTCGACCCACGCGGCCGCCTCATCACCTGCGAACATGGCAGCCGCACCGTGACCCGCACCCTGCCCGGCAACAAGATCGAAACCATCGCCTCCCACTTCGAAGGGAAGCGCCTCAACAGCCCGAACGACGTCGTGGTGGCCAGGAACGGCGATATCTACTTCACCGATCCGCCTTACGGCATTCGCAAGGATCAGCAAGAGCTCGACTTCAACGGCGTCTACCGCCTTCGCGGCGACAAGCTCGAAGTCATCGCGCGCGACTTCGTGCGACCAAACGGCATCGGCCTCTCGAACGATGGCAGCAAGCTCTATGTGAGCGACACCCAGGGTCGGCACATCCGGCGCTTCGACATCGCCAAGGACGGAAGCATCACCGGTGGCGAAGTATGGGTCCAGGTCACGGGCGACAAGCCCGGCCAACCCGACGGGCTCCGGCTCGACCTACGAGGCAACGTGTACTGCACCGGATCGGGCGGGGTGCATGTTTTTACGCCTTCGGGCAAGAAGCTCGGGGTCATCGAGACGCCGGAGGTGCCCACGAACTGCGCGTGGGGCGACGCCGACGGCTCGGCGCTCTACATCACGGCCCAGAAGAGCGTTTATCGGATCAAGCTCAACGCCCGCGGGCTGCGCTACTAGAAGATCGGGGCAGCCTCGCCCCGCCCCAGTCCGCGCCGGAGGACATTCTCTACGCGCCGGAGGACATTCTCTACGTGCCGGAGGACATTCTCTACGCGCCGGACGACGTTCTGCACGTGCCGCGAGTCCCGCTGCACGCTACGGGAGACGTTCTCCACGCGTCGGCGCCCTCTGCGTGAGATACCCTGGGGATGAAGCCTGAGCCCCCCGCCCCCGGGTGGGGCGGAGGGCGTATGTCACCCTATGCGGGCGTGAAGGTCGGCGCGTCGCTGGCAGGGAAGCTTTGCGAGCTCATCGCATCCACTTGGCCGTTGTGCATCTCGTTTCCGTTGGAGCGATGGCGCCGCGCATTCATGATCAGGCGCCCCAGCACCAGTGCGCCCAAGCCAACCGCGCCCAGAATCATCGTTTTCTTCTGCATGTCCAATTGCCTCCGTTTCAGGTTAGAGCAATTGACCCCTCGCGTCCATCCCGGGTTCTGGCGAACCTGAGGTGGATTCCTAGGACACCTTTTGATACTTCGCGTACAGGTAGTAGTTGGCGGTTTGCGCCGCCTCGGCGCCCTCATGCGCCGCTGCCACGACCTGATGGGTGTGCATCCGGCTGAGATCGCCGGCGGCAAAGAGGCCCGGCACGCTGGTATAGCCCTCCTCGTCCACCCGCACGTAGCCCTCCCGGTCGCACTCCGCGCCCACATCCAGCGCCAGGCGGTTCCTGACCCGAACCCCCAGCAGGCTGAACATCAGGTCCGCGGGGAATCGTCTCCCGTCCTCCAGGCAAACCGCTGAGATCTTCTCCGGCGTCCCCTCGACGCGGCTCGGGAGTCCCTCGATCATCTGGATGCCAGTCGCCTCCATCGCCTGGATCTTCTCCTTCGAGCAGTCGAGGGTGCCGGGGCAACTGACGAAGGTGATCCGGCGGGTGTACATCTGGAACTGGAGCGCGCTGGTGGCCGCGTCGTCGTCACGTCCGAAGAGCACCAGGTTCTTGTCGATCGTGCGAAAGCCGTCGCAGGTGATGCACCAGAAGAGCGTCTTTCCCACGTGGGCCTCAACCTGGGGGATGTCGGGCCAGAT
>DATLGQ010000156.1:0-4507 GCA_035540435.1 Fimbriimonadaceae bacterium | reverse complement strand
CCATTACATGCAGGATGTACAGGAGCTTTGCGACCGGGTGGTGGTGATCGACAAGGGCACGCTCGTCTACGAAGGAACCTTGGCATCGCTCTCGCGGCAGTTCAGTGATACGCGTCGCCTGCGGCTGGTCTTTCAAGATCCGGTTGATAGGGATGACTTGGTCCGTTACGGCCAGGTGGTGCACCACGAGGAGTCATCGGCCGTGCTCGAGATCCCACGGGCCGAGACAGCCGCGGTAACCTCTGCCGTCCTTCAGAACTTCCAGGTTCAAGACGTCTCGATTGAGGAAGTCGAGATCGAAGAAGTCATCCGGCAACTCTTCTCGCGCGGCAAGTAATGTTCCACGTGGAACATTGGAGGGGCCGCGGGTAGAATCCGCCCACTTTCACGACAGGAAAGGGAGGACATCTCGAATGGCCGAATCTGAACTCGCGCCGCGCTACGACGCGTCGCTGGTCGAGCAAAAGTGGTACGCCCGATGGGAGGAGCAGGGGCTCTTCCAACCTGATCCCGCATCCGGCAGGATTCCCTACTCGATCACCATCCCGCCGCCCAACATCACCGGCTCGCTTCACATGGGGCATGCGCTCTGCTACCCCATCCAGGACCTCTTGGGTCGTTACCATCGCCTCCGGGGCCGAGATGTGCTGATTTTGCCTGGGCAGGACCATGCCGGCATCGCGACTCAGAGCGTAGTCGAAAAGCAGCTCCGCCGCCAAGGCACTTCCGGCGCCGCGTTAGGTCGCGAGGCCTTCGTGGAGCGGGTCTGGGAGTGGCGCCGCGAGAGCGGCGACACCATCCTTCATCAGTTCCGCCGACTTGGCTGCGCATTCGATTGGAGCAGGTCTCGCTTCACTCTCGACGAGCAGTATGCCCAGGCGGTGCTCAGGGTCTTCGTGGACTGGTTCGACCGAGGCCTCATCTACCGCGGCAAGCGAGTGGTCAACTGGGATCCCGTCCTCCAGACCAGCGTCTCCGACATCGAGACCGAGCGTCGCATTGTGCGCGGCAAGCTCTACTACATTCGATACCCCTTCACCGACGGCACCGGCCACGTCACTATCGCCACCACACGACCCGAGACTATGCTCGCAGACGTCGCCGTCGCCGTGCACCCCAGCGATCGGCGCTACGAGGGGCTCATCGGGAAGGATCTCGTACTTCCCCTGCTGGACAGGCCCATCCCCCTCATTGCAGACGTGTACCCTGATCCTGAGTTCGGCAGCGGCGCCGTGAAGATCACACCCGCCCACGATCCAAACGACTTCGAAGTGGGAGTGCGCCATGGGCTGCCGATGCCGGTGCTCCTCGATGCGACTGGCAAGGTCACCGCTGAAGGAGGGCCTTACGCCGGCCTTGATCGCGCCAAGGCGAGAGAGGCTATCGTACACGATCTCGATGCGGCGGGCCTGCTTGAGAAGGTCGAGGACTACGACATTCCGATCATCGTCGGCGAACGAAGCGGCGAGGCGATCGAGCCGCTGCTCTCCGAACAGTGGTTCGTGCGCCAAACCGCCCTGGCCAAGCCGGCCATCGATGCAGTTCGGGATGCGCGTATCCGGTTCGTGCCCGAGCGTTACCAGAAGGTCTACCTCGATTGGATGGAGAACATCCGGGACTGGTGCGTCAGTCGCCAGCTGTGGTGGGGGCACCGGATTCCGGTGTACTACGACGAGCAAGGAGAGGCAGTGGCGGCCCTTTCATGGGAGGAAGCCGAGCGCAAGTGCGGACGAAAGATCGTCCGGCAGGAAGAGGACGTGCTCGATACCTGGTTCAGCAGCGGCCTTTGGCCCTTTGCGACCATGGGCTGGCCGGACGAGACGCCGGATCTCGAGCGCTACTACCCCACAAACGTTCTGGTGACCGACCGAAACATCATCTACCTTTGGGTTGCCCGCATGATCATGATGGGCCTCGATTTCAAGCAGGAGATCCCGTTCCGGGATGTGTTTATCTACGCCACCGTGCTGACCGAGTCGGGCCAGCGCATGTCGAAGAGTCTCGGGACCGGTGTCGACCCCATGGGGGTGATCGAGTCGATCGGTGCGGACGCGCTCCGATACACGTTGCTCAGCCAGACCGGCTCGAATCAGGACATCCGCTATTCCGAGCGCCGCACGGAGGAGGCCCGCAACTTCTGCAACAAGATCTGGAACGCCGTGCGGTTTGTGCTGATGAACGTGGAGGGAGCACTTCCCCCGGCGGACGACGAGAGTTGGGTCTCTGGCGAAGGCGCGGCAGACGTCGACCTGTGGCTGCTCTCACGGCTCTACAAGACGCTCCGGGAAGTGAGCGCTGCGTACGACGCGTACGACGTGCAGTCGGCGTGCCAGACGCTCTATCGATTCTTCTGGAGCGAGTTGTGCGACTGGTACATCGAGGTCTCGAAGCCGCGACTGAACGATCCAGAGCAGCGACAAACGCCGCAGTGGGTCTTGCTCACGGCGATCGAGGCGTTCCTGAAGATGATGCACCCGGTGATGCCGCACATCACGGAGGAGCTGTACCAGCATCTGCCTTTGCCCGAGAAGTCGCGCTTCCTGATGACGTCGCGGTGGCCGGACCTTCCAGACACCTACCTGAAGGAAGCGGCGGAGGCCAGGGTGGAGCGCACGTTCGAGGTCACACGCGCGCTCCGAGCCCTGCGTGCAGAATTGGACCTGGCCGCCATGAAGCCGATCCCGGCGGCTTACATCGAAGGGGAACTGGGCGAGGCTTCCTGGATCGTAGCGTCTCAGGCCTGGGTCGAGGATCTGCGCAGCGGGCGCCCGGCCGAAGGGCGGTTTATCAGCACCACCGCCGCGGGCGTGGATTTGCATCTTCCGATCGAAGGGCTGGTCGATGTGCAGCGCGAGCAGGCGCGGCTGGAGCGCGAAAGGGCGAAGGTGATCGAGGAGCTGGACAAACTTCAGCGCAGATTGGAAAACCCGCAGTTCGTGGAGCGGGCCAAGCCGGAGGTGATCGCCCGAGATCGGGAAGCGGCGAGCGAACTGCGGGCAAAGTTGGCCAGGACCGAAGAGCGTCTCCAACTGTTTAGCGACTAGCGTCAACCCGGCGCAAGCCCTGAGAACCGAGGTCGAAAGCGATGCTGCCGAGCTCGTCGGTCCGGAGCGCCGTTGCGCCCGCTTCCTGGATACGCGCCAGCGTCTCTGGGTGGGGATGACCGTACCGGTTGTTGGCGCCACAGCTGATGACGACCCACTGCGGACGCAATCGTTCCAGCAGTCCGCGGCTGGTAGACCCTCGGCTGCCATGGTGCCCGGCCTTCAGGATCTGCGCCCGAGCGCCCAGGTGCCTCATCATCCGGAGTTCGGTGTCGATCCCGGCATCGCCCGTGAACACCGCAGCCGCCTGCCCAAGCTCGGCGCGGACGAACATGGAACCCTCGTTGTCGTTGTCCAGGACGGATGACTCCGGTGTGGTGATGATCAGCCTCAAATCGCCTACCTTCACCTCGGCGCGTCCCACCCAGGACACCCGCCTCTCATCGATTCTCGCCTCCTCCAGTCGCTTCAGCATGTCCGGGTGCCGCTGGAACGTCTTGGGCGCCAGCACCTTGCTCACGGGATATCGGCGCGCCAGTGAGGGAAATCCCCCCACATGATCTTGGTCGGGATGAGAGAGCAGCACCAGATCGATGCGGGTCACCCCATGCTTTCGAAGTTCCGGAGCGATACGCCACTCCCCCGCATCGTAACCGGCCGTGGCCGGACCGGCATCGATCAAGATGGACGCGCCGCGATAGAGGATCAGCGCGCAGTCGCCCTGCCCGACGTCCAAAAAGATGATGCGCGCAGTCCCGGACTCCGGCCTGAGCGCCAAGCCGACCCCGCACGCAAGTCCCGCAATAGGGAGTAGCCAAAGAATCTTATGGTTTCCTAACATATTTCTGCCAAGTGGCGAGCAGGAGCCCATAGTAAAGCGCGAGCCACCACCCTGAAAAGGCCGGCACCTCAACTGAAGCAAGAGGGATGCTTGCGAGTAGCCGGGTGATCCCCAACAGCCAGTAACACACCGGCTCGACCACGAAGCTCATCCCCCACTGAGCCAAAGAGATGGAGCCAAAGCTCAACATGAAACACAGGAGCGCCGGCAGGATGATCGCCGGCACCACCGGCACCACCAAGAGGTTGGCCAGGATCGCGACGAGCGACAGGGTCCCGAAGTGGTAGGCCACCAGCGGCGCCGACCACACGAATGCATGAACGCTCGTGCGACCCAGCAGCTGAAACTTCCGACCCACGGCATCGAGGAGACTGCTGTTCGGATGCGACTCGACCGGACGCCACCACAGGATCAGTCCCCCCACGATGACGAACGAAAGCTGGAAGCTCGCTTCGAAGACCGCGTAGGGACGCCAAAGGAGGTATGCGAGGGCGGCGAGGGCCAGAGCTGAGAGCCCGTCCGGCTCACGCCGACACAGAAACGCCGAGAGGAGCAAGAGCGCCATCGCGACCGCTCTCAGCACCGGCGGACGCATGCCTGCGGCCGCTGCATACACCATCAG
>DATLGQ010000155.1:0-1842 GCA_035540435.1 Fimbriimonadaceae bacterium | reverse complement strand
GTTCGTGACCGGTGACGCCGTGAGCTCCCTGAACTCTGCCGAGGGCCAGTTCGACGTCATCTACTGCGACATCGACAAGCAAGGATACCCGGCGGCCTTTGCAGCGGCGGCCGAGCGCCTGCGGATCGGCGGCCTCTACCTGTGCGACAACGTCCTGTGGTCCGGCAAGGTGGCCGATCCCAGCAACAACGAGGCGGACACCGAGGCCATCCGGGCGCACAACGGGGCCGTGTACGGGGATCGGCGCTTTTTGACCACGATCAACCCGACCCGGGACGGAGTCATCGCGGCGTTGAGAATCGCCTAGCCCGGCGGCCCTATAATCCTTGGGTGGCCCAAGGGGCCATCTAAATCCCGGGCGCGTAGCTCAGCGGGAGAGCGCTGCCTTCACACGGCAGAGGTCACAGGTTCGAAACCTGTCGTGCCCACGCACAAATCGGCCGTTTTAGGGCCTTCCGGAACCGGCTTGGTCCGTCTCTTGCGGTGAAGCCTCGAAAAGGAATTTTCAGTTTCTTTCTGTTGCTCTAGGCTTTTTCGCCCTTGAAGAGTGCGGCCGCAGCACCAAAGAGCGTCGAGACCTCACCATTCAGCAAGAGCGCAATTTGCGAGGATCGTCAAATCCTTTGTTAGCAGTGGGCTGTTGGCTCCGATGGCATCTCCCACGATCAGCCGGTCGAACGGGTCTCTTGTCCAATCGAGCGGGATGGCCGCAGCTACCGCGGAGGCCAGGCTCTGGGCTGAATGCTGGAGGCCGATGCGTTCCTTCAAGTCGGAGACTATCGCCGTGCCCGGCACCCGCAGTCTTCCCACCTCGAACAGATAGGTCAACTCCAGATCCACGATGGGGGTGATGACCAGATCCTCTTCGGCCAGACGTTCGGCCGCCCTTGCCGAAAAGCGCTCCAACTCCCCGGCGAAGAGCCAGACCACGACATGAGTATCGAGTCGAATCAGGGTTTCCACTCCGAGGACCAATCCAGGTGGACTAGATCCTCCGGATCTCCGACCACCACATCCGGTCGGCGGACCAGCTTACTCAGCTTTCCGGGAACGTCCGGAGCGACGATCAGGAGCCTTCGCCCCTTCCGGTCAACCTCCAGAGGAGTGCCGGTAGCCAAGACCTCATCGAGCAAGCGGTAGATGTTCTCGCGGAGCTTGGAAACGGAAATGCCCATGCAGAAAGATTATCAAAGTCGTACGTCTAACGTCAGACACTACGTCCGTACGCTACGAATGTGGTTGACAATATGGAGACCTACCCTGATTAACACCCTCTTCGTCGGGCTTCTGGGCAACCGAAATCGAGCGGATGCGTTCTGATGAGGACCTCAGTGCCCGTGCTCGCAAGTTGCTCGAACGTGACAAAGAGTTGCTGACCGCCTCGCAGAGTGACCCGATATCTCAGACTGCTGAGCATCGACGGCTGGCACTAAGCAGGTAACCGGAGGCGAGGCGGCAGTCCCACCGGAGCGTCGCCCTTGTACTTGTGCTGCGACTGAGTGATCGCTTTCTGCTTCCCCCTGGTGGTCGCCAACCTGCCCCCGCACGGGTGGCGCTATCGTTAGCTCCTGGCCCGGGCCCCCCGCTACGCAGCGTCCGCCCGATGCTGGTTCTGGGTATGGCACAGTCCGCCGGTTCGGACGCCTGAGCTAAGGCCACCAGCGTCTCCGGCCTGAGCGACGACTCAGTAACTGGCGGGCCTCCGGGACTCGGGAAGCATCGAGCAGGACGCCGACATCGTCCTGTTCATCTACCGGGACGAGGTCTACAACCCCGACTCCCCGCAGAAGGGGATCGCCGAGATCATCGTCGCCAAGCACCGCAGCGGGCCCATCGGAAAGA
>DATLGQ010000154.1:0-7496 GCA_035540435.1 Fimbriimonadaceae bacterium | reverse complement strand
AGGGTCTTCCACGCCAGCCGGCTGCTGGTGAAGTGCCCGAGCAAGTACGAGAGCGAGGACAAGAAGAGCTAGGCCTCCTCGCCCCCCTCCTCCTCACGCGCGCGAACCGGCCCATGAGGAGGAGGAGTAAGCGGGTTACGCCCTAGAGCCCCACATCCACGTCTAAACTTGACGTATGGGCGCCGCAGCTAAGGTTGGACTACTGGTCCTCGTGTTCGTCGGTTTGCTTATGGGGGCCTATGCCATCTTGGGCCGCAGCCTCTTCGCGGAGAAGATGGACACCTACTTCGTGGAACTCGCGGACGCCGGGGGAGCCGCCAAGGGCGCGCCGGTTCTACTGGCCGGTGTGAAGGTCGGCGCCGTCGAGGACGTGCGGCTGGTGAATCCGAAGCTGGCCCGCCTGACGCTACAGGTTCGGCGGGATATTCCGATCCCAGAGGGGACGGTGGCGACTCTGCCCACCGCGCTCATCGGGCTCGGCGAGAGTCAGATACTGCTCGAGCCTCCGACTAAAACTACCGTCGCGCTACTGCCGCCGGGCTCGACCCTTCCAGGACGCCGGGCGGGGCCGCTGGAGGACATCCTGCCGAACAGCAAGGAGACGATGGCCGAGCTCGGCAAAACGCTGGCAGCCATGCGCAAACTCCTGGAAGACGGCGATCTCAAGCACAGCATCGAGAGCCTGCTCAAGACCACCGAGTCGACGCTCGCCCAATACGGCGGCCTGGCCGACCAGGTCCAGAACCTGGTGGCGGACAATCGTGGTGCGATCCAGAGCGCGATCCGCAGTACCTCCATCGCCCTTTCGGAGGTTCGCCGCGTGACGGCCGCAGCGGCCAAGCTCGCGGAAGACCCGATGTGGCGTGACAAAGCGGTCGCAATTCTGAACCAAGTGCAAGGCATCGCGGCCAGAGCCGACGACTTGATGCAGGGCCTGAACGCCTTTGTTCACGACCCCGAGCTGCGGAGCGCCATCAAATCGACCGCCTCCAACGCGCAGGAGATGTCGAAGTCGGGCGTACAGATCGCTGAGACAGGGACCCGCATCGCCGCCAATACCGAGCAGATCACCGCAAACGGGGTGACGATCAGCGAGAAGGCGATCGAGCTGGCGGATAAAGCCAACGCCCTGGCGGACGAGGCACGAGAGGCGCTGAAAAAGGTGAGCGGGTTCTTCGACCGCGTTCCCAGCCGAGGCGGGATCAAGCCGATCGAGGTCGGCATGGACCTGACGCGTGAGACCCGCCCCAACTACTGGCGTACCGACCTCGAGCTGAGCACGGGCCTGCCCGGTGGCGACAGCTCGATTCACCTTGGCCTTTGGGACGCCTTCGAGTCTAACAAGATCACCGCCCAGATCGGCAAGAACTTCGCGCCCGAGAGCGAGTACCGGTACGGGATCTACGCCAGCAAGCCCGGGATCGGGGTAGACTATCGGCTCGCGCCTCGTCTGTTTCTGCGTGGGGACTTGTTCGACATCAACAACCCCAGGCTGGACCTACGAACGCGCTACGAGTTTGGCGGCGGGTTCGTCGGCTGGGCTGGCGTGAGCCGGCTCTTTAGCGGCAACTCCCCTGCGATCGGGGTTGGCATCAGGCGCTGACAGAGCCTGGGCTGAGCCAGGCGCCTCGGCTCGCAGCATGCAGAAAGGATTGAAGATGAAAGTGATCTTGAACCAGACCGTGCCGAAGGTGGGCAAGGAAGGCACCGTGGTCAACGTGGCCGATGGCTTCGCCCGCAACTACCTGTTTCCCCGCAAGCTGGCGATCGTAGCCGATAAGAAGCAGGTCGAAGCGCTCAACAAGCGGCACGAGCGGCTGGCGGCGAAGGAGAGCGAGACGCTGACTTCGGCCGAAGCGCTGCGGGAGAAGCTCGAAGGCAAAGCGGTTCGGATCGAGGGCAAAGTAGGCGCCGATCAGGGCAAGCTCTTCGGCGCGGTGACGGCCCAGGATGTCACGGATGCGATTCGCGACCAGCTAGGGGTCACCTTGGAGCGCAAGCAGGTCGCGCTGATCGAACCCATCAAGCGGCTTGGGAACTTCCCGGTCCAGCTCGATCTGCACCGGCAGGTGGACGCGCATATCACGGTAACGGTTTTCGACCCGAACGCGCCGGTCGAAGAGGCTCCGAAGCCCGAGGCGGCAACGCCCGAAGCTGAGCTAGAAGCGGAACCAGTCGAAGCCTAAGCAGCTACACTTCGAGCGCCGTGGAGGTCGACTCCGCGAGCACTTCGTCGCCCGATACTTCCCGGCGCAGCGCGTCGGATAGGTAGATCCCTTCCGAGATCAGCATCGTGTTGAGCGCGATCTCGGCTGTGGGCATCAGCTCCACCCGCCCCTGCAGGGCAGCGATCCAGTGGGCCTGCGAGTTCGCGTAGAGCGGCCCGTCGCCTTGCACGTTGTGCCAGCGGTACTCGGCCGAGCCCAAGTCGATCGTGGCATTCAAGTCAAGGTGTCCGAGGCTTTTGTAGAACCCGAACGGGTTGAGGCGGATTCCGCCGAGCGAGCCGGCGACCCAGGATCCTTCGAACTTGTCCAGGTGAATGGCCCAAGATTCGATGAGGTCGAGGGTGAGGTCTCCGGCGAAGCGGACGAGCCCCAGCCCCAACTCTTCAACGTCGTAGCCTGAAGATTCGAGGCGCCTGGTATCGATCGGCGTTTTCTGGTAGATCTTGCCGCTGATGCGCTCGACGACCGGGTTGCCCAGCAGGTAGAGCATCTGGGCGATGTGGTAGACGCCCATGTCGTACAGGGCGCCACCCGCCGAGTTTCGCTTCTGGACGAAGGTGGGGGTGCCGTAGCCGTCGACGTAGGGGCGGCCGCGGCGACGAAAACCGGCTGAGCGAGCGGTATACAGTTCGCCCAGCTCGCCCATTTCGATCAGCTCGCGAGCCGCGCGCGTCTCGTTTGCGTAAAGGGTGGAAAGCTGAATGTGCAGCTTGCGACCACTGGCGCGCGCAGCTTGCATCATCTCGTGGGCGTCCCGATAGGAGCCCGCCATCGGCTTTTCACAATAGACGTGCTTTCCCTTGTCGAGCGCCGCCACCGTCGCCGCCAGGTGAAAGTTGTTGTGCAGGCACACGTCGACCGCATCGAGATCGTCACGCTCGAGCATCTCGTGCAGGTCCGTGTACGTGTGAGGGATTCCATGCTCCTCGGCCGAGCGGATCGCCGCGCGCTCGTCGACATCGGCACAGGCCACCATCTCCGCCTCCGGGATGCCGCTATAGGTGCGCATGTGATGCTGCGCGATCTGGCCGCAGCCGATAATGCCAATCCTGACCCTGCTCATGCTTGTAGGCTGAGTTTGGCACCCCGCGACGCGGAACCGGGCCTGGCAAGAAAGCTAGACCGTCGTCTCGCCAGGCGGCACCGCGTCCACCTCATCGAGGGCTTCGATAACCTCATCTCGTCGCTCGAGGATGTAGCCGAAAATGCCGGCTGCCACGATCGCGCCGAGGACAGGCCCTGCCAGGTAGACGGCCAGGTTCGAGTAGTCGCCGGTGGCGATGGCGGGGCCCGCCCACCGGGCCGGGTTGATGCTGCCGCCGGTCAAGGGCCCGATGACCAACCCGGCGAGGAAGACGGTCAGGCCGATGTACAGGCCGCCGATTTTGGGCGCCCAGCGGAAGAACGCCGTACCGAAGATCACCGCCACCAGGAAGAAGGTGAACATGCCTTCGGCAAGGACCGCGCGCGTCCCGTCCATAACCGGCGCCACCACCGGCAGGCCGCTCTGCACCGCCTGCACCGAGTTGGGATCGAAGGTCGCACCGACCATAAAGACGCCTGCCAGAGCTCCCAGTACCTGCACGACGATGTAAGCGAGTGCGGACAAGGCATCGATCCGGCGGCCCACCCAGGCGCCCATGGTCACGGCCGGGTTGAAGTGCCCACCGCTGATCGGGCCCAGGGCGCTGGCCATGACCGCGATGGTGATACCGTGGGCCAGCGCGATGCCCAAGACGCCGATCTTGCTTCCCGGGAGGAGAAGCTGATCACCCGCGATCGAGCCGACACCGACGAAGAGGAGCGCGAAGGTGCCGATAAACTCCGACAGCAGGTTCCGGAGGCGCAGGGCGTTCTTCATCTACCAGAAGGGACGCGGCGGATGGGTCGATTCGGAGCGCGCTAATGCGCAAGGAGCGCCAGCAACTCCGCCTCGCGCTCCACGGTGAGGCCGGCCTTGAGTTCGCGGCGCTGAGTTTCCCACCAGTACATGAGGTCGCGCACAGTGTCCTCCAGCGGCCGCAGGCTCAGGCCGTGGCCCAGGGCCCGCTCGATGCTCACCATGCCGCTCGCCCCGGAATCGCCCGCCGGGAAGGCCAAAGGCAAGTCCTTCCACGGCTCCACCCCGTGCTCGTCCAAAAACTCCTGCTCCGGCTGGACGAAGCGACAGCCGGGATTCGCGACCTCCCGGATCCGCTCGAGGGTTTGACCCAGAGTGATCGTGTGCTCTGGTCCGCTGGCATTGACAACCAGGGCCTCCTCCTTTTCGAGCACGTTCAGGGTCAGGTTCGCCAAATCGCGCGTGTCGATCCATTGGCTTGGCTGATCGAGTTCGGCGGGCACGAGGACCTCTGCTTGGCCGGCCATTCTGACGGGCCAGTAGGTAAAGCGATCGGTGGGGTCGAATGGGCCGATCACGAGCCCCGGCCGCACGATCTGGGCCCGATCCTGGTAGACATCTCTCACCACCTCTTCGCATTGGACCTTGAAAGGCCCGTAAGTGTCGCCGTTGATCGCCTCGTCCTGTGGCTCGTGATCGAACTGGTCAAGCTTGGACTCTTCCGTAAGTGGCGCAGGGGCGTCGTCCGCATAGACCGAGATCGTTGAGATGAAGAGGTACTTGCCCGCGTTGTTCCTCAGGGCCTCCGCCGAATGCCGCACGACCCGCGGATGGTAGCCGCAAGTGTCGATGACGGCGTCCCAGCTTCTTGCCTGCAGCTGAGAGAGGTCGCCGTCCCGGTCGCCCAGAACGCGTTCAACTCCCGGAAAGAGATCTGCCCCCCGCTGGCCGCGGTGGAAGAGGGTGACGCCGTGCCCTCGCTTCAAGGCCTCCGCTACGATGGCACGACCGACGAACACGGTGCCGCCGAGGACGAGGATGTTCATGCGAAAGGTTGGAGGCGTCGAGCGGAATCGAACCGCTGAATAACGGTTTTGCAGACCGTCCCCTTAGCCACTTGGGTACGACGCCCAGCAAGTTGGATTTTACCTCCCGCACGAGGCCCATGGGCTCTTGTTCGTTGTCGTTCGGTTCGTCGTTGGCAGTCTCGACTTTTGGGAGCAATCTTGCAGTCGCCAACTTTCAACGCGGCAGATCACGTCCAAGCATGGGGACTGATGAGAAAGACAACTTCGATTCTTCTGGCAGCCGCCTCCGCCATGTCGGCTTCGCAGGCCGTGACGCTCGGCCAGGTCGATGACTTCGAGGACGGCACTGTCCAGGGTTGGCATGTCGGCTCGAGCAGCCACCCCTTTCCGCCGACGAACATCGCCACTGGCGGGCCGGGCGGCGTGGACGACAATTGGCTGCGGCTGACGGCGATCGGAGGCTCCGGGGCCGGAAGCCGGCTGACGGTCATGAACGCCTCCCAGTGGACCGGGGATTACGTGGCGGCGGGCGTCACGAGCATTTCGATGCACCTGATCAACCTGGGGAGCACGGATCTGCACCTTCGGCTCCAGTTCGAGAACTGGGACGGGTTCAGCCCCGTCGATGTCGCCATGTCAAGCTCAGCCGTCGTGGTGCCGGCGGGCAGCGGCTGGGTGTCGGTGGTGTTTCCGATCGCTCCCTCCGATCTGACGCTTCAGTTCGGCAACTTGACGCAGGCGGTCACGAGCACCGACTTCGTGCGCTTCTTCCACTCGACCTCGGCCACCTTCCCGGGTTCGCCCATCACGGCGCAACTGGGCGTCGATAACATCCGGGCGGTACCGGAGCCCGGAACCTTGGCGGCATGCGCGCTGGGAATCGGATGGCTTTCCCGACGCCGTCGCTCCAGGCCCAACTCGAGGCCGTAAGGCTCCGGTGGCTCTGGGGCTCGTCGATTCATGCGCCTTTTCACGCTCGGGCGCCGATTTCGCGGCTTTCGAGTGAGCAGTTCTATAGGTTCAACGTGCGTGGCTGTTGAATCTATGGTCACTTCTTCATCCTTTCTGCGCCGAGAGCAGCTTGGCGCGGATTTCACGCGCAGATTCACGTGGGAATTCATTTTCTCCTGGCCCTCTGGGGCTGCTCGGGACGGCAAGGCAGAGATGCTTGCGGCGTCGACTCCCATGTATATAGGGTCGATTTCGCGAAAATGGCAACCTCTTGTTTTTGAAGATGTCGAGCGCGGAGTCGATCGCCGTTCGCAATCAGGGAGGTGGGCGCAACCCTTTCAGGGCTGGTTGCCTCGGGAAGCCAACCTGGGCCGGCGTACGAAGTCCTTTCGGGATTGTCGGGGGTCTAGTGTGAAGGCGAAGCCTTCGAACGAAGGGCGGGAGCCCTCCGGACCCAGATGCACGGCAGGAGAGCCGTGCCCTCCGGAGCCCGCTGGACTCGTCTTGGGGGCTATACCGATCAACGTCCCAAGCGAACGCAAATGGGGCCGAGGCATTCGCCTCGGCACCCTCTTTCATTTCGAGCGCAATGTCGCGCAGGCTTGACCCCGCGTCGACTCCCTACTTCGACTTGACCAGCTCCTTCTCCGGCGTCGGCTCGATGTCCTTCTTGATGAAGATCACCTTCTTGTCCTCATCGAGATCGGCGAGGATGTGGTCGCCAGCCGAGAAGCGGCCGAGGAGCAGCTCTTCGGAGAGCGGGTCCTCGATGTACTTCTGGACCGCGCGGCGGAGCGGACGTGCGCCGAGGTTCGGGTCGTAGCCCGTCTCGACGAGCAGGTCCTTGACCTTCTCGCTCAACTCGATGGTGACCTGCATGGATGCCGCCTGCTCGTTGACCCGCTTGAGGAAGAGATCCGCGATCTGCAAGATCTCCTCGCGCGTCAGGTGCTGGAAGACGATCACCTCGTCGACTCGGTTGAGGAACTCGGGGCGGAAGAGCTTCTTCATCTCGTCCATCATCCGGTTCTTCATCGACTCGTAGACTTTCGGATCGCTCGGATCTTGCCGCGTGTCGCGGAAGCCGAGACCCTTGTCCATCTCGATCGGCCGAACGCCGACGTTCGAGGTCATGATGATGATCGTGTTGCGGAAGTCGACCGTGCGCCCCTGCGAGTCGGTGAGCTGTCCATCCTCCATCACCTGGAGGAGGATGTTGAACACCTCAGGATGGGCTTTCTCGATCTCATCGAGCAGCACCACACAGTAAGGGTTCCGGCGCACCTGCTCGGTGAGCTGTCCACCCTCGTCGTAGCCGACGTATCCGGGAGGGGCGCCCACGAGTCGTGAGACCGCGAAGCGCTCCATGTACTCGGACATGTCGATGCGGACGATGTTGCTTTCCTTCTCGTAAAGGTAGGCAGCCAGCGCCTTGGCCAGCTCGGTCTT
>DATLGQ010000153.1:0-2973 GCA_035540435.1 Fimbriimonadaceae bacterium | reverse complement strand
CTAAACGTGGCAAACGAGGGGGCCGGGGCTGGCCCGGAAAACGAGAAATCTGTAGATTGGTGGAGATGATGGGATTCGAACCCACGACCTCTGCAGTGCGATTGCAGCGCTCTCCCAGCTGAGCTACATCCCCATATTCGGCTTTCACGTCGGACGAAGCTCGCGACCTTCCCGATCGGATCGGGACGCTCTCCAGCTGAGCTACATCCCCATCTTCGGCTTTTCACGTCGGACGAAGCTCACGACCTTCCCGAACGAGTCGGGACGCTTTCCCAGTCTGAGCTACAGCCCCAGGAGCAGTGATTCTACCTACTTCGAGCCGCCGTGCCACAGTTGAAAGGTCACGACATGCTCCGTTCGCAGCGGGGACGATTCCGAGCGGATCACTGCTATGTACTCACGTGAAGGTAAACAAGACGGAATCGGGACGACGATCCGCACAAGCGCACCAGCCTTCTGAGGAGGCGACGCCGTCTCGGTCAGCGTACCCTCCGCATCCGACAGCCAAGCGCGTGCCCAGACTGCAGACCCGCTGGGGCCCGCAAGGCGACAGGAGAACACCAGTTCCTCCTCCGCCACCTGCAGGAGCACATCCTCCAGACGATACGCTCCGGCAGGCGGCAGCACCTCTCGAGCAGCACTGATGGATTGCATCAGCCTAATATACAGGTGATCTCCGTGATGGGGCTTCGGGCCCCTATTCCGGCGGACTTTCGAGTAGCGACTCAATCAACTCCCGCCACTCCGGACGCCAGGTGGCGCTGGGGCCGTGCCTGGGGCATTCAAACTCGACGAAGTGACGCCCGATCGCCTCATTGAAAACGAGCCAGCCCGTACTCGCCTCCCACTCCGGGCAACCCGGGATGTTGCAGTCCGACTTCAGGCCAAGCAAACGATCGGAACGCAGCACCCGTCGGGAAGGCTCCATGATCAAATCATAACCCCGGGGCACGCCGAGGCGAGCGAGCGGGTTGAACAGACTTGAGAAGCCCCCGCAACGTATCATAGGGGTGTCGACATGCAGAGCCCTTACCGCCTTCTGTCGCAGATTGTCCAGCCGAGCGACCTCCACAAGCTCACCGACAAAGAGCTTCAAGAGGTCGCCGACGAAGTGCGCCAGGCGATCCTCGACAACGTCAGCCGCACGGGCGGACACCTCAGCTCGAACCTAGGCACGGTCGAACTCACGGTGGCCCTCTACGCCGCCTACTCCATTCCACCCGACAAGGTGGTGTGGGATACCGGACACCAGGCCTATCCGCACAAGCTGCTGACGGGCAGACTCGAGCAGTTCCAAACGCTGCGCAAGCACAAGGGCCTCAGCGGCTTCCTGCGAAGAGAGGAGCACGAGCTGGACGTGTTCGGCGCAGGCCACGCCGGCACCGCCATCTCGGCCGCCCTCGGCTTCGCCGCCGCCCGTGACCAACTTCAAGCCAATGAGCGCATCGTCGCCGTCACGGGGGACGCTGCCATTTGCAGCGGCATGAGCTGGGAGGCTTTGAACCACGCGGGCGAGATGGGCACCGATCTCTGCGTCGTGCTCAACGACAACCGGATGTCGATCGCACCGAACGTAGGTGCGCTCACGTCCTACTTCACCCGCCTGAGGGCCCGGCCCTGGCTGCAAGACCTGGCGCATCGCGCCAAGCACGTCGTCGAGAAGCTGCCCTCGCCCATGGCGCGCGTGGCGGCCGGCATGCGCCATGGCCTCACCCACTACTTCGCCCCCGAAGAAACAGGCACCATCTTCGAGGAAATGGGCTTCGAATACATCGGCCCTGTCGATGGCCACGACCTGCCGACGCTCCTCGAGCTGTTCCGCAATGTCCGGGAGTTGCACGGCCCCACGTTCGTCCACGCGATCACCGTCAAAGGCAAAGGGTACGAGGTCGCGGAGGAAGATTCGCGCAAGTGGCACGGGGTGGTGCCCTTCGACCTGGAGTCGAATGAAATGGCCAAGGCGGCAGGTCCTGTGACCTATACCCAAGCGTTCGGCGAGGCAGCCATCGAGTGCGCCGAGAAGGACCCGCTGGTCGTCGCCATCACCGCCGCGATGCCCGACGGAACCGGGCTGACCAAGTTCCACGGCCTCTACCCTGACCGGTACTACGACGTCGGCATCGCCGAGCAGCACGCGGTGACATTTGCGGCGGGGCTGGCAGCCGGCGGGCTCAAGCCCTTCTGCGCGATTTACTCCACGTTCCTCCAGCGAGGCTTCGACCAGGTGCTCCACGACGTCTGCATCCAGAACCTGCCGGTGCGGTTCTTCATGGACCGCGCAGGGCTTGTAGGCGACGACGGCCCCACCCACCATGGCGCCTTCGACGTGAGCTACCTCTCGCTGATGCCCAACATGACGCTGCTGGCCCCACGCGACACGACCGAACTGCGGGAGATGGTGGACTTTGCCCGCACCTTCGACTCCGGCCCGATCGCCATTCGCTACCCGCGCGGTTCATCGGACGAGCGGCTCCCCGAACAGCGCACCGCAATCTCGTTTGGCCGCGCCGAGGTTCTTGGGACGGCCTCACCGGACGCAGCCACGCCGAAGGCCAGGGTCGTCATCGCGGCCGTCGGCTCCATGGTCAGCGCAGCCTGGGAGGCCTCCCGCCTACTCGATGAGGAAGGCATCGAGGCGACCGTGGTAAACGCCCGCTTCCTCAAGCCGATCGACGGTGAAACCATCTGCGGCCTCGCTCGAACGGCCGACGCAATGGTTACGATCGAGGAGAACGTCCAGCGGGGAGGCTATGGTGAGGCAGTTCGAGCCGCCTTGGCAGACGGTGGCTTCAGCCACCTGCGGCACGAGCTGATGGCCTTGCCGGATTTTTTCGTCGAGCACGGTGCGCAGCCGCTGATCCGCTCGGAGTGCGGCCTCGACGCCGGGTCGATCGTTGCCGCCGTCCGACGCGCTCTAGCAGGTGCCAAGACGCCCAATCTCGGTTAGTTCAAGGCGGCCGGCTGGAGGCACGT
>DATLGQ010000152.1:0-2985 GCA_035540435.1 Fimbriimonadaceae bacterium | reverse complement strand
GTTCCTTTCATCTTGGACGGCGCCCATAATGCGGAAGCCGCGCTGGCACTGGCGCAGACCCTCCGCGCAATCTCACCCCACAAGTTCGTCCTCCTGACCGGCATGGTGTCGGGACACGAGCCAGAGAGCTTCTATCGCCCTCTGCTGCCACTTATCGCGCAAGCCGAGGTCGCACCTATCGACTTTCATCGGGCTATCCCGGCGGGTGAGTTGGCGGGCCGCCTGAGGCGCCTTGGCCTGCACACTCGGCCCCATGAATCGGTGGCGGCGGCGGTCGAGGCGGCGTCGGCAGAGGGGCTCCCCGTGTTGGTGACGGGCAGTTTCTACCTGGTAGGTGAGGTTGGCCGCCTGATCGGCGCCGACCGGGCCTAGGTGCGGTACCGGCAATCCACCACGACGTCTCGGATGCCGGGACGCTGGCGCAGGATTCTCGCGATCTTTTCGATCTCGGTCCTGATGTCGGTGATGCCGCTGTTGCGCTGAGCGGCCACCGAGCCTCGAATGTAGGCAACGCCGTGGCTTACGCGAAGGTCAGCCAGCGTGAGGTCGATGTTGTGCTTGACCATCGTGGTGCGCAAGAGCTTGGTAGCGGCGACATCGTTGGGATCAGCCATAGCCTATTGTACGTTCACATTCCCGGCGAGCGGGAGCCCCAATAGAAGGTAGGCGCTCCCGAAAAGGGAGCGCCGTCTACCGATAAGTGCCGGACGGTCCTACTCGACGGGCGGCTCCTCGTCTTCGACCGTGATCTTTCGCTTGGCCCGCTTAGGCGTTTCCTTCGCCGCATCCGCCAGCGCGGCCTGCACGTTGCCCTCGTCCGATGCCTCGGGAGTCGCGGCAGCCGCACTCGCGGCAGCCTCCATCGCAGTCGACATCGAAGAGCGCTTCGACCACCAGATCGAGAACGCCAGCGCCACCAGACAAACGATCGTGATCGTCGCCAAGGTGCTGTCCCCGAACGGCTGAATGACCACGGGCGCCAAAAGCAGCGCAACCAGGTTCATAACCTTGATCAGCGGGTTGAGCGCAGGGCCGGCTGTATCTTTGAATGGATCGCCCACCGTGTCGCAAACGACGCCTGCCTTGTGGGCCTCGCTGCCCTTGCCGCCGTAGAGGCCGTCCTCGATCAACTTCTTGGCGTTGTCCCACATGCCGCCGGAGTTGGCGAGGAGGACCGCCATGAGCTGGCCGCTGAGGATCGCGCCCGCGAGGAACCCGCCCAGAGCCTGTGCGCCGGTAAGGTTATAGGCACTGCCGCCGATCATGATCGGCTCCTTGCCGATCGAGAAGCCGAACGCAACCGCTGCCGGGAGCGCGATGGCCAGGATGCCGGGGCCCAGCAGCTCCTTCTGAGCTGCGGCCGTGACGATCGACACGCAGGAGCCGTAGTCCGGCTTGCTTGTGCCGGCCATGATCCCGGGGTCGGCCCGGAACTGGCGGCGCACCTCGTTGATCAGGTCGAAGGACGCACGTCCGACGGCATTGATCGCAAACGCCGAGAACAGGTAGGGCGCTGCGCCGCCGATCAGCAAGCCCAGGAAGATCTCCGGGATCTCCAATCTCAGGCCGAGATCGGTCAGCCTCGCGCTCTCCACGTAGGAGTGGAACAGGGCAACCGCCGCCACGACGGCTGTGGCGATTGCAAAGCCCTTGGTGAGAGCCTTGGTCGTATTGCCGGCGGCGTCGAGTCTCTGCACGGCCTTCGCACCGGTGGGCGACTCGTGGCCCGCGCCGGACATCTCGAACACGCCCTGCGCGTTGTCGGAGATCGGCCCGAAGGTGTCCATCGCCAGGATGTAGCCAGTGGTCGTGAGCAGGCCCAGACCGACCAGCGCGATCCCGTAGAAGCTCAAGATATAGCTTCCATACAGATCCGGCGGGAAGAACAGCAGGGGCGCAATCAGCGCGACGACGATCGCAAAGACCGAGAAGACGCTCGATTCGGCCGCGAGGGCGAAGCCTTGGATGATCATGGGAGCCGGGCCGGCCGTCGATACGCCCGCCACTTCCTGCACGGGCTTCTTGTGCGTCGACACGTAGTAGTCGGTCAGCAGCTCGATGGCGAAGGCCATGAACACACCAAAGGCGATCGCCGCCAGGAACATGAACCACGGCACCTCCTGGTGGTCGACAACTGCCAACTCCGGTTGAACGGCTTCGGGCATAGCGCCCTGGGCTTCCCCAATCAGACGCTGATAATCCTCGAAAACCTTCCGCTGCTCCTCCTGGGACATGTTCTGGGTGTTCTGAAGGAGCGCTGAAGCCTCTTTCTGCTTCTGCTCCATCGCTTCGCGGAACTTCTTGAGATCAGCTTCTGAGTACTGGTAGATCTGGTCGTTCGGCATCCTCTGCTCGAACGAGTACACGTTGTCGATGCCCTCGATGCCGAACGCGAGCCTCCCCTCGTTGTTGCGGAAAATGCTGGCGGGCTCCCGATGGAGAATCTCTTCCTGGACTCCCCCCTCGGCGTTCTTGGTCGCTTGAACGTCAGCCTCGAACTTCTTCGGGTCGGCTACCAGAATCCAGTGCTCGGTCGTCTTCGTCTCCGTCGCCGGAGGCTGCCCTGGCACCGAAGCCCCGGCCGGGGTTACGCGTTTGATCTTGAAGACCGTCAGATCCTTGTACGCCTCGTTGAGGGGAAGATACTGCGGCACTCCTCCCATCGCGTCCGTGCGCAGGACCGTGTAAGTGGGGAGGTTCTCGGGATCGTTCAGGTTAATGCCACTGAACTCCTTGAGCTCCTGGATCGACGCCAACTGGGACTCGGTCGCCCGCAGGTACATCGGCAGTGCCTGCTCGATCTGATCCTCCGCAATGCCGAGCGCCTTCACGTCGGGATGCCCACGAACATCCGAAACCGGCACCTGCCAGTTCGGAATGCCTCGCTCAGCCGCGAGTTCGTTTCGCGCTGCTTGAACCGTCAGCACGTGCTCCTTCATCACCTGCTGGAGAGAGCGCACCTTGGAGGTGGTGATCGGGGTGCCT
>DATLGQ010000151.1:0-4320 GCA_035540435.1 Fimbriimonadaceae bacterium | reverse complement strand
GGGTGAAGCTGGCGGTGGCATAGAGCTGCGGGTTGACACTCCAGTTCGCGCCCAAGGTGAGGGCGCCGCCGTCGCCAAAGAAGCGATCCAGGTCCGGATTCTCTGGATCGGCCGAACGCGCGCTCCACACGTCGGAGACGCCCTCGAAAAACAGCTCCAGGTTGGGCTGAGACTGCAGCGATGCGCCGATCGTCAGATTCGTGTTGCGCACTCGAGTGGCCCGAGGATCGTTGCGGTTCTCCCGGACCCCAAACACCAAATAGCCCTGGACGAGCTCGGTGCCGCCGTCGATCTTGAGCTCCCCAAAGGCTCGGTCGTCCCAATAGAGGGGCCGCGGGTCCAGGGTGGACATTTGAGCCGAACCCTGCAGGCTGTGACGTCCAATTCGCGCGCTGACCCGAACGTCTGGAGAAACTCGTCCGCTCAGCCGGCCCTCGAAGGTGTGCCACCGGGGCGTATCGACGAACTGCTGGTCTCCGCGGATGCGCTCGTAGTCGAAGCGGCCGTAACCAAGTTGGGCAGTCCAAGTTCCGATGCGTTGGATGAAGCGGCCGCGGGCCATGCTGCGCTCGCGGGTGTAGGCGTTACGCACGGTGGGCAGGTTCAGGCGGTCGCGCCGGTAGTCCACCACCGCCATCGAGTTCGGGCCAAGCGACCAGTCTCCGGAAACTGACCATCCCTCGACCCTGTTCTCCGCGCCGGCGATTTCGACCGTGTTCCTGACGAAGCCGGTCACCAGGTTCAGGTCGTGACCGAAGGAATGGGCGTAGCTGAAGCCCCACCGCTTGGTGGCGGAGTCGGGTTGAACCTCCGTGCGGTCGTAATAGCGGAAGTCGGTGTA
Source organism: Fimbriimonadaceae bacterium (assembly GCA_035540435.1). GTDB lineage: Bacteria > Armatimonadota > Fimbriimonadia > Fimbriimonadales > Fimbriimonadaceae > DATLGQ01. The sequence goes on along the minus strand of DATLGQ010000151.1, from coordinate 3,479 downwards.
GGTCAGGTCGTAGAAACCCTGCCCGATGCTGCCGGTCGCCGAGGCGCTCCAGAGCTGGGTGCGCTGGTGAAGGCTGTCGAAGGGCGGCTCGCTGTGTCGATCTTCCTGCTCCGTCCGCGACCGCATCGAGATGGCCAAGCCATCCCGTACGACGTCGTGCCGGACGTAGCCTTCCGTACCCCGCCGCTGACTGGCCGGAATCACGACGGGCGTTCGATGGAAGAAACGGTGTCGGTCGGTGTCCCCCCAGATTCGGGTGCGACCGTAGTCGGCTGACCCGTAAACGGCAACCCGGTAGTCATCCTCGCCCGGAGATCTGGCGTCCGCCTTTCCGCCGTAGCGCAGGTCGGTCGTCCAGCTCCCGTAGGAGATCTCGCGGATGTGGAATCCACTCGGGGGCGTTGCGTACTGTCTGAACTTGTTCTGGTTGCCGTTCAGGTTCCAGTCGGCCCATCCGACTAGGAGCCGGAACTTTGACGGCGCCACCGGGGGAGGCGCGGTCTCCTCGGGATCCTGAGCGGGGGGCTCGTCCTGAGCCGAGGCGGCCGCGACCATCATCATCGCGAGCACCACCGTCGACATCCTCTTCATCTTCTTCACTTGGTCCTCAACAATCTGCTAACGTCGTAGGAAGCGGGGGTCGGTGTTGGAGCCGTGGATGGCCACATGGCATCCGGCGGTCCAGCAAGTTCGTCCGGGGAAGTGATTCCTCGCCTTGTCGGTATGACACTGGCTGCAGAGACCTCGCGAAGCGCCCTTCAAAAGCTTGGGGTTCTGGGTGCCGTGGGAGCGGTGACACTCGTTGCAGCCGTCGCCCATCCAGCCGGCGACCGGGTCGTGCTCGAAGGCAAAGGGCCCGGCCATCTCGGCGTGACAGCTCACGCACTTTTCCTTGACCACCCCCACTTTCTTAGAGGAAGCCTTGTTCGGGTGGATGTCGTGGCAGTCGCTGCAGACCATCCGTCCTTCAGGCACGGGATGATGAGAATTCAGGCGGAACTGGAGGACCTCGCTCTGGTGGCACGTCGCGCAGAGGCTGGGTTCGTCGGCCTTGAGGAGCTTCCCGCTCGGCCGGGCCGCCGCGAAAACGCTCTGCTTGACGAGCCCATGCGACCCTTTCAGCTTCTGATCGCTGGGATGGATTTGGTGGCAGGAGACGCAGGAGACGTCGCTGCGGCCATGCTCGGTCTGATGCCAATGGGAGAGCTTCATCGTGGCTCCGTGGCAACGAAGACAGGCGGCCGACACGTCCTTGGCCGGCAGTTTCAGATACGCGATGATCTGCGAGTCCTCTTCTCGGACATGGAATGCGCCAGGACCATGGCAGCCTTCGCAGCCTTGCTTGTCGATCGGGAGCTTCGGGTCCTCCATGTAGGTGGCGTGGCCCGACTGAGAGAAGCTGGCCACCTGCTCCTCGTGGCAGGCGCCGCAGGCGTCCTTTCCGATGAAGTCGTCAGGCGTCGCTTGGCGGAACAGGCGAACGGGAAACGGGGTGTCCTTCGCAGAGCCTTGGTAGGCGGCTCCCACTGCAATCGAGAGCGACATACATGCGGTGAGAGCCAGGTTGCCAAATCTCATCCAGTACTCCTTACCCGGTCGCGGCCTTGGTTTTGCCAGCGCTAGCTGTGCAAATCCGGTCGTCCCGAGCGAAATATAGCCATATGGCCGCGCTTCGCTGCCGTCGCCGCTTTAACGTCATCTGTAGACATGACGGACCTTTGTACTGCATCGGACTTCCCTTCGATCTGGTTCGGACGAGGAGGAGTTGGAAGCCAGTTACGAGGCCTGAACGCCTTGAGGAATTTGCTTCCGCACCAAACCTTGCGTGCTGGTGTAGCACTTTAGTACGTCCTTCCTAGCTAGGACACGAAAGAGGCGCTTTCACCGCCATCGCCCGAAAGCCTACATTTAGACCGGCGAAGGCACTTTGGACGCTCTCGCCAAGGTGAAGGATCAATGAAACGCTTTCTCACGATCGGACTTGTCCTGGCTCTCTCGGTTCTGGCTCTGGCATCCGCAAGCTTTCTCAAGGTCTTCAACACGACCTACAACGTAAAGGCCGACAGCGAGCTAGGCAAGGCCAAATGCGGCGCGTGCCACACCGGCAAGATGGGCGGCAAGCTGAACAAGTACGGCATGGATCTGGACGAAGCGATGAAAGAGGCCAAGTCCAAGACCATCACCGCCGAGATCCTGGCCAAGATCCACGAGCTCGACTCCGACGGCGACGGCATGAAGAACGGCGAGGAACTGAAGGCCGGCCGGAATCCCGGCGCCAAGTAGCGTCCCCCGGTTATGGAGATGATGCCGATGCAACAGCGAGCTGAAATCAGTACTGGCAGGCAGAGCGGGCGCCTCATGGAGGGCGCTCGCTCGCTTCTGGCGAAAGCGGTGGTCTTGGGGCTTGCGGTCACGCTGCCCGCAGTGGCCCAGGCGGAAGCCGAGTTCATGGAGGCGCTGACCGAAAAGTACAAGTTCTCGGACAGCAGTAAAGTCGCAGAAGCATTCTGCGCGACGTGCCATGTTTCCGACTCCGACTTTGGGTTGAACCCGTACGGCAAGGATCTCGCGAAGGCGATGGCCGATCAGAACCAGAAGACGGTAACGCCCGTAATCCTGGCTCTCATCGATACTTTCGACTCCGACGGCGACGGTAAATCCAACGCAGACGAGCTCGCCGCGGGCGAATTGCCCGGCGACCCCAACGGGGCAGCGGCCGACACGGCCGCTACCTCTGGCGCGGAGGCGCCGAAGAAGCAGAAGGGACTGATCCCGAAGAACGGCTACCACCCCGCGATCGTGCATTTCCCGATCGCGTTGCTGATAGCGGGCCTCCTGCTGGATCTGGCCGGCCTGATCCGTAAAGACACTCGCCTGCTCTTCGCGGGTTGGTACAACCTGGTGCTCGGGGCACTTACCTCTCTGGCAGCGCTCGCCTCGGGCTTTCTGGCGATGTCGCTGATGAAGCTCCCCTTCAAGGGCATCATCTACGAGCACATGCTCTACGGTATCGGCGTCACGATCGTCATGTGGATGATGGTGGCCCTGAGGGTTCACCGGCACGAGAAGATGCAAGTCTCGTCCCGCATCGCCTACTACGCTCTGGCCCTGGCCGCGTTCCTGATGGTTTCGTGGGCTGGGCACCTGGGAGGCGTCTTCGTCTACGGCGAGTAAACATGAAACTTGGACTCATCTTCTCTATCGTCATCGGGTTCCTGGCCGTCGGCCTCGGCGGCTACACCTTCCTCACCAGCGCGAGTCCCTACGTATCGGCGCGGCAGACGCTTGCCGACCCCGGACGACAAGTCCACGTGGTCGGACATGTGATCCATTCGTCCGTCCAGCTCAAGTTGCAAGAGGGTGTGCTGGAATTCGACATCAAGGACGACCTCGGCGACACCTTGCGGATCGTCTACAAGGGCTCGAAGCCGGCAAACTTCGAGAGCGCGCAAAAGGTCTCGGTCGCCGGGCAGTCCGAC
>DATLGQ010000150.1:0-4045 GCA_035540435.1 Fimbriimonadaceae bacterium | reverse complement strand
GCACATTCGATACCGAGAAGGTGACGGCCCTCCCCGATGCGCCCGTCGGTGCTGATGTAGAAGTGATAGGGCACGTCTGGCCATGCCGGCTTGGTCTGGCCGCTTGCCAGCTTGTCCTCACGCTGCGAGAACAGCTGCAGGCCCCTGAGCTTGTCCTCCAAGCTACGCGCCGGCTGTTGGGGCACCCCGGTGTGATGGATCGTGATATGCGTCGGCACGTGCCGCTTGCGCGTGAGGACTGGAGGATTGGCACCCCACTGCTCCCGCGTCACGATGGGAGGCTTGTCCTGGGCGTGCAGCGCAAGACACAGGGCGAATGGCAGCATGTGCACATTCTAATCCGCTCGCCCCGCCTCGGCCAATTCGAAGAATCTCAGCGCCTCTTCGAGCGCGGCATCGGTGGGTGGACCCTGGATGTGAACGTTTGCTTCGCCTGCGACGGCTAAGAATCCCACTGAAACGGGGGTCGGCCCGAGGGGGTTGAGCGTGCGCTCGACCATCGACCGCGGCAGCGCCTCCAGAAGCTCTCGTTCCGAAGCGGACCGAAAGCCGAGGAAGAGCGGCACGCCCCTCCTTTCGCCCTCCAGGAGCCTCCACCATCTCTGCATGACCCGCAGATCACGAAGGTCTTCGCCATAGATCAGCCCGAAAGCCTTGGGACGCTTCCATTCGGAGCCGGAAAGCAGGGAAGCGCCGGCGGGAACCATCCGCTCAGAGCACCGATTTGACGGCGGCCTCCAGTTGAAGCGCGTCGCCTGGATGACCCGTGTAGATGACCTGTCCGCTGCTGTTGATCACCACCGCGTACGGGATGCCGGACACTTTGAAGGCTTGGTTCATCGTGCCTCCAAAATCGATGAAGACCGGGTAGGTGTATGGCTTACCCTTCTTGAAGGCCCTCACCGTCTCCCGATCCTCGTCTGAGATCGCCACCACTTGCAAGCCCCGGCTCGCGTACTTCTCGTGCATCTGCTGGATGATCGGCATGGTGTCCCGGCACGGGCCGCACCAGGTAGCCCAAAAGTCGATAAGGACCGGCTTGCCACGGAGGCTCTCCAACTCGATGACTTTGCCCGGCTGATCGAGTGGCTCGAAGTTCCCGCTCGGCGCCATGGGCCCTGAGGGGCCGCAGCCTGCCGCCAGCGCGAGCAAGAGGTAGGGAATCAGCTTCTTCATCACGCTTGTCTGCTCCAGTGGGTCACGCGCTTCCTTCCTTTCTACGACCGCGCCGGCAGGAAGCTCGACAGCCATGGTCCAAAACTCTGCGGCGCCCGGCTCTGAATGTACAGCAGGCCGGGTCCGTTGAAGTGAAGCACGATCCCCTCGCCCGAGGTGAAGGTGCCCAGCAGCGAGCGGGCGGCCTTGCGCACCTCGTAGTTCATGTGATCGCTGAAGGCGACGACATGGCCGGTGTCCACGATGTACGGTTGCCCCGGCGCCAACTGAATTCCGTGGATGGCGCCGAAGCTGGAGATGAGCACCGTGCCATGGCCCGAGACCCTCACCATGAACAGTCCCTCGCCACTGAACAGGTTGCGCATCTGCGCCTTGGTCTCCAAGGTCAAGCCGAGATCGCCGGCGAGGAACCCCCCGCTCGTGACCATCATGCCGTTACCCTGCAGGTTGACCGCGATGATGTCCCCCAGCATGCCGGGCGCCAAGAGCACCTCACCGGCTCCGTGACTGGCGGTGTAAGTAGTCTGGAAAAGCGTCTCACCGCCGATGAGCCGTCCTAGGGCCTTGCCGATGCCGCCATGCATCTTCGACTCCATGGTGATCGTCGGGGACATGCTCACCATCGCCCCGCTTTCCGCCCGCACCCCTTCCCCTGGATCGAGCATGACTCGGGCGAGGGCGAACGACGGCTGATACAGGATTTCATGCTTCACGGCAGTAGCGGTTGTACCCCTCCCGCAATGGGCGGTGGACCTTTACGGCGCGCGGTGCGTTGTCGTATGGGTGGCGACACCGAGACCCGAAGACAGCCGGCACCGCATTCCTCTTATGCTCCGACCCTGCTGTAAAATGCGCGCGAGGGTTTCACGCAGCATGTCAAAGAAGCAGGTCAACGTCGGTCTCATCGGCTACCAGTTCATGGGCAAGGCCCACTCGAACGCCTACCGGCAGGTCGGGCATTTCTTCGATCTTCCGGTCGAGGTCAACATGCACACCCTGTGCGGGCGCAACCAGGCCGCAGTGACTAAAGCCGCCCAGCAGTACGGGTGGCGCAACGTCGAGACCGACTGGCGCAAGGTCGTCGAAAACCCCGAGATCGACGTGATCGACGTGAGCACTCCCGGCAACACCCACGCCGAGATCGCCATCGCCGCCGCAAGGGCAGGCAAAGCCGTGTTCTGCGAGAAGCCGATCGGCAACACCCTCGAAGAAGCGGAGCGTATGCTAGCAGCGGTCAAGGAGGCCGGCGTCCCACACGCGGTCTTCCATAACTACCGCAAGGCGCCCGCTGCCAGTCTTGCCAAGAAGCTGATCGCCGACGGTCGCCTCGGCACCATCTACCACTTCCGGGCCGTTTACCTCCAGGACTGGATTGCGGACCCCAGCTTCCCGCTTGTCTGGCGACTGGACAAGAACGTCGCCGGCTCCGGCGCCCACGGCGATATCAATGCCCACATCATCGACATGGCGCGGTTCCTGCTCGGCGAGTTCGACGAAGTATGCGGCACCCTCCACACCTTCATCAAGCAGCGTCCCAAGGCTGGCGAAATCGACGATAAGCTGGGCGCGAAGGCGTCCAGCGAGATGGGTGAAGTGACCGTAGACGATGCCGCCATGTTTCTGGCGCGCTTCAAGAACGGGGCGCTGGGGACCTTCGAGGCCTCCCGCTTTGCCGTGGGCCGAAAGAACTACCATCGGTGGGAAGTCAACGGCTCCAAGGGCTCGGTCGTGTTCAACCTCGAGCGGATGAACGAACTCGAATTCTACAACAACGAGGACCCGGACGGTGAGCACGGCTTTCGCCTCATCCAAGCGACGGAGGCCTCCCACCCTTACGCCGGAAACTACTGGCCCACCGCGCACATCATCGGCTACGAGCACACATTCATTAACCTACTGGCCGACGCGCTCACCAACATGGCGGCCGGCCGCCGGATCGAACCCGATTTCGTGGATGGCTATGAGAATCAGCGTGTTCTCGATGCGGTGGAGCGCAGCCACGCGACCCGCTCGTGGGTGAAGCTCTAGACGCGAAGGTGTCGAAGCCGTTCAGGCTGACTTGGCGGGCGGCTTGCCAGCCTGCAATGCCCGCGCCAGCTTCTTGAGCGCGTCCTTGCTCAGAGCCGTGTCGTCCTCGGGGCTGTGCAAGCAACGTCTCAGCAACTCCCACGCCTCATCGGGTGAGAGCCGGATTACTACGTCGTCTTCGGGAGGAAACATGGCGCCAGAACAATCATCGGCGCATTTCGAAACTTTAAGTACACCCATCAGTCTTACCAGTGAGGGTCGCTCGTTCCCGCGAGATACAACATCCAGCCGTTTCGCGAGAAAATGCGTCCTTCGGGCGTCACCGGGCTAAGTTGATGAAGTAGAACGGGCTAGAATAAGGAGGGTACGCATGCTTAGGATGAGCTGGATCGGACTCGCGATGGGAGCGGTAGGCTTTCTGCCGGTCATCGTCGCGGCTCAGGGTCCCCTTCCTTTGAACTCGACGCCCCCTGAATCAACCGGTTCAGAGGTGATCGTCGGCGGAACCTCCACCATCGACCTGCTGATCCTGCGTGCCGCCGGACCGGGTGTGCCCTTGCGCAACGGCAACGTGATCAAGGGCTCGGAACGAGTGGAATTCGAGGGTCAGCCACTTCAGCGTGGAACCGACTACTCTATCGACTACGAAAGCGGCGTGATTTACCTCATGCGCGCCCAAAAGGCCGGGCAAGCGTTAACGGTCGCCTACCGCTACGACAAGTCCAAGCCGACGACGACCTCTCAACCGCAAGGGGGCTTCCAGGGCTTTCGGATCGAGCTCATGCCAGGGCAGATGCGAGCCATCATGGGCCTCGGCATGACGGAACGCCTCGGCGACGGC
>DATLGQ010000149.1:0-4235 GCA_035540435.1 Fimbriimonadaceae bacterium | reverse complement strand
GTGCGGGTGCTGGGTCAGCCGTTGGCGGTCGTGCCGGTGCTGCGGGCCGGCCTGGGGATGCTGGAGCCCATCACGGACCTTTTCCCAGATGTTTCGGTGGGCTACATCGGCTTGGAGCGCCACCACGACACCGCGATTGCGCACAGCTACTACTCGAAGCTGCCCGTGCTGAGCGGCAAGTACACCCTTTGTGTGGACCCGATGCTGGCCACGGGTGGCTCCGCCTCCCAGGCGATCTCCCTGATCAAGACCCATGGCCCCGACCGGGTCGTGATGGTGAGCGTCGTGTCGGCGCCGGAGGGCGTTCGGCGCCTGGAGAGAGATCATCCTGAGGTCGAGATCTTCACGGCCGCCTTGGATCGCCAGCTGAACGAGCAGAAGTACATCCTGCCCGGCCTGGGAGACTACGGCGACCGGCTCTACGGCACCCTCTGACAGTGCCCATGCTGAACTCCAAAGTACACACCTCGACAGCAGTGCTGGTGACCATCGGCTTGTTCGACCTCGTCACGACCCTCATGTGGCTCAACCAAGGTTTTGGCGAGGGCAACCCGCTCTTTCGCTGGCTGGCCTCGCATGGCACCGCCCCGTTCGTGCTGGGCAAGATTCTGTTCCTGGTAGGACCCGTGCTACTGCTGGAGTACGCCAGGAAGACGCACCCAAAGAGCGCGGAGCAAGGAACTTGGATTGCGGCCGGCTTCTACCTCCTCTTCTATGGGAGCCACGTCGCGGCCCTTCTCAGGGGCTGATGCCCCGTCAGTGGATTCGAAACGAGTTGATCATTTTGTCCACCGGGATCGTCTCGCCGCTTAGAACGGTGAAGGTCACGCTATAGGCGGCTTCCCCTCGAACCAGTAGATACGTGATCGTCCTCGCCGCCCCAGGCGCGGCCGCGGGTGTGTCGTACTCGAATCGCATGGCAGGGCCCGCTGCGATGGCGACCTCGCTCGAAAGGATCTCCTTGCCCGGCTGCGTCTGCTTGAGCAACTGCAGCGTCGGGGCCGCCACTTCCTCCAGAGAAGCCGATCCGGGGAGCTTTTCCTGCACGACGTTCACGTTGCTGGCACCGGGCGCCCCCTCGGCTTTGGGAGCCATGGCGACGAGCTTGAACTGGACGCGGTCGCCGGCCATCTTGACCATCTGCATGAGATTGGCCATCTGGGGCTCCTTCTGGGTGACCTCCGCCAAGATCCTCTCGATGTCATCGCGGGTCAGATCGATCATCGTCCATTCGTTCGGCAAGGAAATTGAGACGGAGCCGGCCCGGTGGTCGGTCCAGCCTGCCTCGGGGGCCGGTGCGGAGGTTCGCGGCTCGGGCGCTGAGCTTCGGCACCCGAACGCAAGCAACGACAGAGCGAGCGTGAAGAAGCACCTCTTCATGTGGCTCAGGATAGCGCTGCTTGGGATATGAGAGCAACCCCCGGCACGCGCTCTGCGTCTTCTTGAACGAGATGGGTTACGACACCGACAAGATCGTTGGCATCGTGCTGATCGTGCTCAGCCTGTGCGGCGCGATGTGCGGCTCGCTTATGTTGGGCGTCGGGGCGCTGATTGGAGGGGCTTCGGCCGGTTTCCTGCCGGTGGCAGCCGCCGGCGGGATCGCAGCCGTCGTGGGCGGCGTGATCCTGGCCACGAGCTTGCTGAACATCGGTGCCGGGATCGGGATCATAAAGAGCCAGCGTTGGGGCTTTCTGCTCGCGTGCGTGCTGACCGGCATCAGCATTCTGGCGGTGCTCATCGATCTGAGCGGAATGAGCTTCTTGGCCTTGGCCGCGAACGCCGGCATCTTCGTCTACTGCTTCATGCGCCTGACCGGCAGACTCGGGCCGACGCCGCTTTGAAGGCTGGAAGCTTCGGAGGCCGGTGTCGAGCCGAGGCCTTCACAGAGACCGGAGGCTCGCTCGCGTCAGCGTCGCCTATCGGTTGCGCAGCATAGGAGTGCAGGCGCGAGCTGGAATCGGCAGCCCGAAGCAGCGTGACCAAGTACACTGCTGCCTCCCATGAGCGAGGAGAGGTCCCTTCGAGATATCCGCCTGGAGAAGCTGCGGCGCATGCGCGAGCTGGGCCACGACCCCTACGAGGTCGAGCGCTTCGAGCGCACCCGCAGCGCGCAGCAGATGCTGGACCGGTTCGAGTCGCTGCAGGGCCAGAGGGTCAGCTTCGCGGGCCGGGTCGTCTCGTACCGGCTCATGGGCAAGGCCGGCTTTGCCCACATCGGCGACGGCGACGCCAAGATCCAGGGCTACTTCAAGAAGGACGACCTGGGCGAAGTCGAGTGGGAGCTCTATAACCTCCTCGACATTGGGGATCACATCGGGGTCGAAGGCGAGCTCTTCCTGACGAAGACCGGGGAGAAGTCGATCCACGTGCGCCGGCTCGTGCCGCTGTCGAAGTCGCTGCAAGTGCTGCCGCTGGGGAAAGAGAAGGACGGGCAGCAATGGTATGGACTGGCCGATGTCGAGCAGCGCTACCGACACCGCCACCTGGACTTGATCTGCAACCCGGACGCCCGGGCGATTCTGATCAACCGCATGCGGATCACGTCGTCGATCCGCCGGTTTATGGACTCGAAGGGCTACTTGGAGGCGGAGACGCCGATTCTCCAGACGGTTGCCGGCGGCGCGGCGGCCCGGCCGTTCCTCACCCACTTCAACGCCTACGAGATGGACGTGAAGCTGCGGATATCGCTGGAGCTGTATTTGAAGCGGCTGATCTGCGGCGACATCCCGAAGGTGTACGAGATCGGACGCGTCTTCCGCAACGAGGGCGTCTCTAACCGGCACAACCCCGAGTTCACGATGATCGAGTTCTACGAGGCGTACGCGAACCTCGAGGACATGATGCGGACGGTGGAGGAGCTGTTCGAGTACGTCGCCAAGGATGTCTTCGGCAGCCCCCACGTGCGGATTGGCGACGGTCAGACGATCGACTTCTCAAAGCCGTGGCGACGCGTGGTGCTGCTGGACGAGATCGAGCGGCTCACTGGGTTGACCAAGGCGGATCTGTCCGATTTGGCGGTGGCTCTCCAGAGGGCGCAGGAGCTTGGAGTTCCGGAGAAGGCACGCGAGGCCGGCGGTCAGATCGACCTCGCGAAGGAGAACAACCTGGGTGGATTCATCGAGAAGCTGCTGGAGGTGTTCATCGAACCCACGCTGCAGGACCCCAGCTTCGTGGTCGGCTACCCGATCGAGACTTCCCCGCTGGCCAAGAAGGATCCGAGCCGGCCGGGAATCACCCGTCGATTCGAAGGTTATGTCCTGGGCCGGGAGGTCTGCAACGCTTTCAGCGAGATCAATGACCCGCTGGATCAGCGCGAGCGTTTCGAGGCGCAGCTCTCCGCGCACAAGGCTGGCGCGGACGAGACGCATCCGATGGATGAAGAGTTCCTCTTCGCACTGGAAGGGGGCATGCCTCCGACGGGCGGTTGCGGCATTGGGGTCGACCGGATCGCGATGACTCTCACCGGCGCCGACCATATCCGGGAGGTGCTCCTCTTCCCCACGATGAAGCCGGAACAGGTCGAAGAAGTCGAGACCGACTAGGACAGCCCGTAAATCTCGGTGTACTTCTCGGTCAGCCCGGCCAGATAGTCTTCCGCGCCCATCGGTTTGCCGGTGACCCGCTGCACGAGGTCCCGCGGCGTGTACTTGCGCCCCTGCGAGTAGATCTTCTCGCGCAGCCAGCCCAGGATCGGCTCGAACTTGCCTTCCCGGATCAGGTCGTCGGTGTCGCCGACGTCCCGCTGAAGGGCGCGCCAGATTTGATAGCTCAAGAGGTTGCCCATCGAGTAGGTCGGGAAGTAGCCGATGGAGCCCATAGACCAGTGAACGTCCTGCAGACATCCCTCGCTGTCGGTTCGCGGACGGATGCCCAGGTACTGCTCGTACTTGGCGTTCCAGGCTTCGGGCATGTCTTTGATCGCCAGGTTGCCGGTGAGGGCGTCGCACTCGATCTCGAACCGCACCATGATATGGAGGTTGTAGGTCAGCTCGTCCGCCTCGACCCGGATGTAGGAGGGCTCGACCTTGTTGATGGCGCGGTAGAAGTCCTCCAACTTGAACGAGGCCAGCTCTGGGAAGAGGGACTGGAGCTCGGGCAGGAACCGCTGCCAGAAAGCTTTCGATCGCCCGACGATGTTCTCCCACAAGCGGCTCTGACTTTCATGAATGCCGAGGCTCACCCCGCCGGCAAGGGGGGTTCGGTCCCATTCGCGCGGGGATCCCTGCTCGTACATT
>DATLGQ010000148.1:0-4335 GCA_035540435.1 Fimbriimonadaceae bacterium | reverse complement strand
CGGTCCAGGCTGCTCAAGCTGCCGTTCTGGCGACTACGGAGCTGCTGGAGCCGGCGCTGCTCCTCGATCCGCCGCTGCTCTTCCCAGCGGCGCTGGTCCTCTCGGCGACGCTGCTCCTCACGCCTTCGCTGCTCCGCAATTCGACGCTGCTCGGCGGCCCGTCGGGCCTGTTCTGCCCGTTGCAGACCAAAGCTGCTCGGATGGTTGCTGCGGCGGCGATCGTCGTCATCGTCGTCATCACGGTCGCGCCCTTTGCGGCGATCGTCGTCCCGCTTCTGGTCCCAACGCGACGGCCCGTGCTGAACGCTTCGGTTGCCGTTCTTGTGCTTGTTCTTGTCATGCCCATAGGCGTGGCCCTTGCCCTTGCCTTGAGCTTGGGCCTCGACCGGCGCCGAGACCATGAGGGCCGTAACGGCTGCGAGGGCCAGGCCTGAAATCAATGTCTTTCTAAGCATTTGTTGCACCTGCTTCCCGGGTCTTCTGATTGCGCTGTCGTTTGCGGCGCAGCCCGGCTTGGTTATCGGTCCAGACGTTCCAAGCGCGGGACCGCATCACTCTTTTTGAACTAGACGCCGATCTATCGGTCGACGCATGTCCCCACTTATGCGTGCATGCACTGGCTCTTCCATGCCGGGACGCCTCAGGCGCGCGAACATTTGCCTGTGCAAGCCGGTGAGGTACAATTTCTAGCTCCAACGACGCCGTGCCCAGGTGGTGAAATTGGTAGACGCGCTGGCTTCAGGTGCCAGTGTCCGCAAGGACGTGAAGGTTCGAGTCCTTTCCTGGGCACACCCGGCCTCACTAGCTTTGCAGCTCCGCGATCTTTGCCGGATCCACTTTCGGTCGCCGATCGTAGGTCAGCAGCCCATTGTCCTCCTGCTCGATATCCGTCAGCTGCGTGTAGCAGTAGCCACTGACGAACGGCATCGAGCGGATGCCGTCGATCAGGTTCTTGAACTTGGCCAGGAGCTCGTCGGCGTCACGCGAGGTGCCATAGATGTGATAGAGGGGATCCAGCTCATCCTTGGGCACTTCCGGCGGGATCATAAGGAAGCCGCCCACCTCGCTGAGCACGACCGGCTGGCCGCGGTAGCGCGCGTTCAACGCGAAGTAGTTCTTGGGTGCTGCTCCCCACCCCGTCGTGAGCATCGGGCCACCATCCAGAACCTGGCGATATCGCTCCCGCAGCTCGTCGCCGGAAGGGGTGTAGTCGTGGATCGCGAAGATGTCGCATACATCCGTGTGCTCCCACCCGTCGTTGTCCACCACCGGACGAGTGGGGTCGAGCCGTCGCGTCAGTGCCACCAATCGCTCCACGAAGGAGTATTGCGCCTGATGGTCCGACTCCAGGCCCGGCACGCCCCAGCTTTCGTTGATCGGCACCCATGTGACGATGCTGGGGTGATTCACGTCCCGGCGCACCGCGCGCTCCCACTCGCTCACAAACCACTCCTCACTTTCAGGGGACCAGGCGCGAGCATTGGCCATCTCGCCCCAAACCAAGAGCCCCAGCCGGTCGCACCAATAGAGCCATCTTGGGTCCTCGACCTTTTGATGTTTTCGCACCCCATTGAAGCCAAGCTTCTTGATCCACTCCACGTCCGCGCGCAACGCCTCGTCCGTCGGCGCCGTCATGCCCGATTCCGGCCAGTAGCCTTGGTCCAGCACCATCTTCAGGTAGATCGGTTCGGCGTTGAGCAGCACTTGCCCGTTGCGCACTTGAATGCTTCGCAGGCCGGCGTAGGAGCGGACCTCGTCCAGCAAGATGTCGCCATCCATAAGCCGAAGGCGAAGGCTGTAGAGGTGCGGGCTGTCCGGGCTCCACCGCTTGCCATGCGGGAGCGCCAGCCGGATGCGAGCAGTGGCATTGTAGGTGTCGTCGATCACGCTGGCCACCACCTCGTCGCCATCCATGACTTCCACCGAAACCTTGAGCCCCACAGCCGGCGCGTGCAGATAGAGACGGACCGTCAGGCGGTCGTTAGCCGGATCGTCACCAACGAATGCGGTGACGATCAAGTTCTCGATCCTGAGGCTGGAGGCAGATTCGAGCCACACGCTCTGCCAGATGCCGGTCGTGCAGAAGTAGTCGACGCTCCTGGCAACCGCGTTGACGGCCTGCTTGCCGCGGGGCTGGTGTGGGTCCTGCCGGTCTTCCACCCGCAGACACAGCCGATTTTGACCCGGGCGGAGATAGGGCCCGATGTCGAAGGCAAAGGGTACATGTCCCCCCTGGTTATGACCTACCTCCTTGCCATTGACCCAAAGGATGGAGCGGTAGTCGACGGCGCCGAAGTGGATGAGGACGTCCCGATCTTCCTCGAGCCAGGCATCGGGAACTTCGAAGCTGCGGGCATACCACACCACTTCCTCGACGGCTCGACTGCCGCGGCCCGACCTCTCGTACTGATAAGCGAAAGGCACCAGGATGCGGCCCGGCAATTCCCGCCCGTCATACCACTCCTGCCCAAGACCCTGGCGTTGCTGATCGGTGCAGAACTCCCAAACGCCATTGAGGCTGCACCAGTTCTCGCGCTCGAAATCCGGCCGCGGGTGCTCCGGGCGTGGCGTGGTCTTGGCCAAGCTCTCCCAATCGGTATTGACCATCCGGGCAGTGTACTCAGGTCATGGCTCGACCTCAGGCTCCCGCTTAAGGAGCGCTCGGTCGGGCTAGGCTTCCCTCGAGTCGGGCCGGTGAGAGGGCACGAGCTGCTGGAACGTGCCGGTCATCATGAACGCGACTCGCTCGGCAACGTTCACTGCATGATCGGCGATGCGCTCGATGTGGTGGATCGCGAGCAGGAGCCATGAGGCCGACACGACATCGTCGGGACTCTGGCGCATCTTGTCATGGATTTGGCCGCGCATCAGTCGGTACAGATCGTCCACCTCATCGTCCCGGCTGCACACCACCCTCACCAGGTCCATGTCTCGGCGCACATAGGCCTCCAGCGACTCGCGAAACATCGCTCGGGCGACTCCGGCGATCTTTGGGACGTCGATGTAGTCCGTCGAGCCCATCTCCTTCTCAATCTTCAACGCTGCTTTCGCTATGTCGCATGCCAGATCGCCGACCCGTTCGATGTCGGTGATCATCTTCATGGCGGTGCCCACAACCCTGAGATCGCCGGCCATAGGCTGTTGAAGCGCGAGAAGCCGAATGCACCGGGTCTCGATCTCGATATCGCGACGATCGACCTCGTCGTCCTGCACGAGCGTGTCCATGGCCAAAGCGGTGTCCAGCCTTACGAGCGCCTCGACCGCCTGCCCCACCATTGCCTCGGCGAGGCTGCCCATCTCCAGGAGGTCGTGTTCGAGGTCCTGAAGCTGCTGATCGTAGAGGTGTCTGGCGCTGAGATGAGGTTCCATAACTCGTCGTTGAGCCTTCTATAAGTGTTCGGCTGCCATGGCCGGTTCGTGTCGTGGAACCGGGTAGTGACAGTAGTACGATTGAGCCCCTTCCTGGGTTCGCGGGGGATCGTCTGTGAGGCAGTTCGGACGGGCGTTCGGGCATCGGCTCGCGAATCGGCAGCCGGCGAAAATCGATCGGGGATCCGGCAGTTCGCCTGGCAAACCCTCTGGCAGGGTCCGCAACTTGTCGAGCGTGGGCGCCGAATCGAGCAGCGCCTTTGTGTAGGGGTGCCTTGGGCTGCCAAAGAGCTGTTCCGTCGGACCTTCCTCCACGATCCGACCCAGGTACATCACGGCCACACGATCAGCCAAGAACCTTACGGTCATCAGATCGTGAGAGATGTACAGGAAGGAGCAGCCGTGGGTTTCCTGGATCGACTTGATGAGGTTCAAGATCTGGGCCCGGATGCTCAGGTCCAGTGCAGCCGTGGGTTCGTCGCAGATCACCAGAGGGGGTTTGAGGGCCAGCGCCCTGCCGATCGCGACTCTCTGCCGCTGGCCGCCGCTCAGCTGGTGAGGGTAGCGCGAGACGAAGCGATCGTCCAATCCGACTTCGGCGAAGATCTGCTTCGGATCTCCCGCCCTCCCGACAATCCTCAGCGGCTCCATGACCGACTTGCCCACGGGCCATTTCGGGTTGAGGCTGGCGTACGGATCTTGCCACACCATCCCGACCTGTTCCGCAACCCGTCGCGGCGTCCCATGCACGGCTTGTCCGAGGAGCTTGATACTGCCCGCGCGCAGCGGTTGAAGGCCCAGGACGGCCCGTGCCAACGTCGTCTTTCCACAGCCAGACTCGCCGACTACTGCCATCGTCTCGCCTCGCTGTACCGTGAGGGACACGCCGTCGAGCGCCCTCACTACACCGCCGGGTGCGGCGAAGTGAACGGCAACGTCCTCGATTTGGAGCAGCGTCTCCTGGGG
>DATLGQ010000147.1:0-3312 GCA_035540435.1 Fimbriimonadaceae bacterium | reverse complement strand
ACGATGCCCGTCAGCAGGCAGGTGGCCATGTCGGGCGTGATGCGAGCGTCGAGTTCGAAGAAGAGCTGAGTCAGAATCGCCGCGGTCGCCGCCGCCGAAGGATCGACAATGCGCAGATCTCCGGGCGCCTCATGCGGGATGTGATGGTCGATAACCATCAGCCGCCGGCCGCGTCCAAAATGCTCGGCGGCGGTGCCCAGTCGTTCGAGGGAGTCCAGATCGAGCACCACATCGAGGTCGTGCTTTTCCTCGTCGGGGGTCTGCTTCACCCGCGATACGCCGGGCAAGAAGCGGAGGTTGTCGGGCGCGGTGTGCTGGCAGAGCACTTCGTTGGCGATGCCGAGCTGGTCGAGGTAGAGCGAGAGGGCCAGGGCGCTGCCCAGGGCGTCGCCATCGGGGTTCAAATGGGTGCCGATCAGCACGGAAGAGGCTCGTGAGATCTCTTCCCGAAAGCGAGCGGCACATTCCTTTGCCACGCTCGAATCGCTGTGGTTGGCGGTTTGGGCGTTTGCCAAGGCTCTTTAATGTACCGCAGGGGCGAGTGAGGGCACGAACCATGGAACCCTCCAACACCTGAGACCCCGACACCCCAGCACCGAACACCGAACACCCAACTCCCCGGCACCGAACACCCGGGACCCAACACCCAGCACCCCTCATGCTATAACTCGCCATGAGCGAGAGGCTCTGGGCTCCGTGGCGACTCCCTTACATCGAAGCCGCATCCAGCGAGGAGAGCGACGGATGCATCTTCGTCGACCTGCCGGCGAAAGAGAACGACCGTGAAAACCTGATCCTCTACCGCGGGCGCACGGCCTTCGTCATGCTCAACGCCTTCCCCTATACCAACGGCCACCTGATGGTGGCCCCGTTCCGCCACACCGCCGACATGGAGCAGCTGAGCGACGAGGAGCTCCTTGAAGTCAACCAGCTGATCCGTCTGTGCGTTCGCTGGATTACCCGCGCGTACCGGCCCGATGGCTTCAACATCGGCGTCAACCTCGGCCGCGCCGCCGGCGCCGGGATCCCGACCCACATCCACTGGCACATCGTGCCTCGCTGGGACGGCGACACGAACTTCATGACCACGGTCGGGGAGGTAAGGGTATTGCCGCAGAGCCTACAGGACAGCTACGACCGCCTCAAGACGGAGATCGAAAGAGCCGCTTCTTGAAGCGCTCCGGCCCAGTCCCAGCATCGGGGCGGCCCACGTTGCCGCATTGACTTTCCCGGCGCGCGCGGGTATAGTCCCGGCTTGAGGCGAATGCGTATGTTTGCCGTTGTACGGAGGCTCCCCCGGGGGCTTGCTTAGAGCGGCCAACCTCGCATCGCCTGAAAACTGGAGGCAACTTACTCAAAGCATGCCGCTCGAAAAGACGCTCAAGAAAACGGTCATCGACGAGAACGCTACGCAGCCTGGCGACACCGGGTCACCCGAAGTGCAAATCGCCATCATGCACGCACGTATTCTCCAGATCACCGACCACCTTCGACGCAATAAAAAGGACTTCCACTCCCGTCGGGGCCTGATGGTCCTGGTTGGGAAGAGGCGACGCCTCGAAGCCTATCTGCGGTCGAAGGACATCACGCGCTATCGCGCGCTGATCCAGCGTCTGGGCATCCGAGAAGTCAAGCCCCGGTAACCGGAGGCATTCATGATTCACACCCATACTTTCGAAGTTGGGGGCAAGACCCTCAGCCTCGAGTCGGGTCGCGTCGCCAAGCAAGCCGGCGGCGCCGTATTGCTGGGGATGGGCGAAACCGTCGTCCTCGGCGTCGCCACCATGTCGGATGAGCCCAGGCAGGGCATCGACTTCCTACCCCTCGTCTGCGACTACGAAGAGCGCAAGTACGCGGTCGGCAAGATCCCCGGCGGCTTCATCAAGCGTGGCGGCCGTCCCTCGGAAAAGGCAGTGCTCACGAGCCGCCTGATGGACCGGCCCATTCGCCCCATGTTCCCCAAGGGAATGCGCAACGACCTCCAGGTCATCGCCATGCCGTTCGCGGTGGAGCAGGAGTCCCCCCCCGACGTGCTCGCCCTCATCGCAGCGGGCGCCGCCCTGGCGGTGTCGGACATCCCATTCAAGACCCCAGTCGCGGGCGTTCGCGTCGGTCGCGTGAACGGCGAGTTCGTGCTCTTCCCTTCGATTCCCGAGCAGAAGGAGTCGGACCTCGACTTGATCGTCGCCGGGCACAAGGATGCGATCTCCATGGTCGAAGCCGGTGCCAACGAGGTCTCGGAAGAGGTGATGATCAAGGCGCTCAAGTTCGCCCACGACGCCATCAAGGTCATCGTCAAGGAGATCGAGGTTTTCGCCAAGACTGCGGGCAAACCCAAGCGCGACGTGCCGATCGCCAAGATCGACGAGAAGGTCATGGCACGTATCGAGAAGGAGGCCGGCAAGGACATCGCGAAGCAGCTTCTCCAAGCCGACAAGGCCGTCCGCGAGTCCGCTCTGAACGATCTCCAGAAGGACCTCGTCGTCAAGTATGCCGAAGTCTATGCCGGCGACGCGGACATCGTGGCGCAGCTTCCAGAGGCCGTGGACAAGGTCGTCAAGGACCAGGTCCGCAAGCTGATCCTGAAAGAGGACAAGCGACCCGACGGGCGCAAGCTCGACCAGATCCGTTCGCTGGAGGCCATCGCGGGCATCTTGCCGCGGGTCCACGGCTCCGGGCTCTTCACGCGTGGCCAGACCCAGGTCATGACCGTCGCCACCCTCGGCCTGCCCGGCGACGCCCAGACCATGGACGGCATCGAGGACGAGGAGCCGAAGCGCTATATGCACTTCTACAACTTCCCGCCCTACTCGGTTGGCGAAGTGCGACCCATGCGTGGGCCCGGCCGCCGCGAGATCGGCCATGGCGCGCTTGCGGAGCGGGCGCTTCGGGCGGTGCTTCCGCTGGAGGATCCCGAGTTCCCCTACACGCTGCTGTTGATCTCGGAAGTGCTCGAATCCAACGGCTCGACCTCGATGGCCTCTGTCTGCGGTTCCACGCTCGCGCTGATGGATGCCGGCATCCAGATCAAGGCGCCGGTCGCTGGCATCGCTATGGGGCTCATGTCCGATGGCAAGACCTTCAAGATCCTCACCGACATCATTGGGATGGAGGACTTCTGCGGCGACATGGACTTCAAGGTCGCCGGCACCCGAGAAGGGATCACGGCGCTCCAGCTCGACACGAAGCTGGAGGGCATTCCCGACAAGGTTCTCGCCGACGCCCTCGCGCAGGCTAAGAAGGCTCGCTACGAGATTCTCGACGTGATCGAAGCCGAGATTGCAGCCCCGCGCTCGACCATCGCGTCGACGG
>DATLGQ010000146.1:0-3130 GCA_035540435.1 Fimbriimonadaceae bacterium | reverse complement strand
GCGTAGGGAACCATCTTCTGCGTCGCCCACTCGGGCACCTCGTCGGAGTTGGCGGCCTCCTGCAACTGTTGCGCCTTGGCCACGATGTGCGGGTCGATCTTTGCGGGCGACCTCGTCTGCCCGTCGATGGTCGTCGCGTGGGGATCGCCCATCAGAAATATCCAGCCGACCAGCAGGAGCACCACCACCGAGGCGGCCACCCACAGCTTCTCGAAGTGTTGTTCGATGAACGAAACGTTCTTGAGTTTCATGACGATTCTCCGTGCGTCTGCCTCGTCCCCACTGGCGTAGTTAGAACCCGCCGCGTCCGGGGCCCAATCCTCCGGGCCCTCGCCCCCCTGAAGCGGGGCTCATGGTGCTGCCGGCTCCGCTGTCCTGCTGCTCCAGGGCGGCGTCGACCGACCCGCGCAGCGGCAGGTTCAGCCTCAGCCGCACCGAATCAGGCATCAGCCCCTTGTTGACCTTCTCGCGTTGGGCTTCGGCCTCCTTGATCTGCTCGGCCGTCATATAGGTGCCGGCCGTCCAGTCGCGCATCCAGATCGTTTCGATCGTCAGCACAAGCTCGACCGCGTCTACTGCGTTGCCGAAGAAGTAGCCATCGCGGAACATCTGGTACTCATCAACGTCGTACATCTGCAGGTCGATGACCGACATGAAATTGACCTGAGCAATGGCGTTGAGCAGCTCGGGAATCCGGGTGTAATCGATAATGACATTCATCGTCGCGTGCCGGACGTCATAAAGAGCATTGCTCTTGCGGCCCGTCAGGTAAGCCGGATCGGGCTTGAGCCCCTCCCGGAGCGCCGCCTCCTTGGCCGCGTCATCGACCGCAGCCGGGGCGGAGGAGGCAAACTCCCCGCCGCCCCCGCCTCCTCCTGAAGTGCTGCGCGACGGCTCATCGGCCCCGATGTACCCGGGCAGCACACGGATTTCCTTGAGCACCTTGACCGGCTGGTCGATCACCGAAGCCCTCGGGTCGTCCATGCGGTTGGCGATCCGCAGCGCCTGGACCAGGTCCTGCTGGATCCACAACTGCATCTGCCCTTCCCAGATCGACTCGGTCTTGAGCCGCCCGCCCTGCCAAACCCACGGATCGACCTGGAATGGGCCCGGACGCTGATCCGCCTCGTTGCCCTGCAAATCGAGCTTGACCGCCGGGGCATAGATATGGTGCTCCAGCGCCCGCTCCTTGATGATCCGTTGGACCCGCTCGGCCACCAGCCGGTTGCCCTCGGCGACCTCCGCGTCCGTCAGCGCATCGGGCCCCGTCGCAGGCCGGAAGAGCGAGGCGCGGTAACGGTCCTGCTCCTTCTGAATCAACTCCTTCATCTCTTCGGCCGTCATCGTGTCGCTGGCGTCGAGCGCCTCGTAGAGCTCCCGGATCGCTTGCACGTAGGCCTTCTGCGCGTTGAACAGCGCGTTGGAAGTCTTAGGTTCCGGGAAGAGCCCCTCGATCATCGGCTTGTGCTCGTTGGGACGCTCCTCCGAGCCGAACTGGTTGTAGTGCACCACGAAGTCGCGGACGTTCTGGTACTCCGTCTCGATGTTGTCGTAGAACTTCTTGAGCGCCTCGATGCGCTTGTCGTTGACTGTCGTGGTCTCCTGAATCGGCTCGCCGTCGGCCTCGGGCGGCGGAACCGTGATGCGCGTGGAGCTCAGCTCGTTGAGGCGGCTCAGGTCGGAGCTGCGGCCCGACAGCTCGCGCTTGAACTCCGAACTCCACGCCATCGTCGGCCAGAGGAAGGAAAGGCCTGCGAGAACCACCACCAGCGCGCTGGCGACGGTCACCGGGTTCTGCTTGCACCACTCGATGATGCTCTTGATCTGGTTCATGGATTTGACTCCGACTCCTGCGGCTCGGTCGCCTCGCCATCTTCTGCCTGCTCGTCGCCCTCGGTTACGAGCCCCTCACCCTCGGCGGCCGCTTCCTCGCCTCGGGCCTTGGCCTCCTGCTCCACGAGCCACTTCTTGAATTCCTCATCGCTCTTCCTGGCCACCTCGGGTGGATGGAGCTCGACGCGGAAAGTCAGCTCGAAGCTCATGTCGTACGCGGTGTCTTCGTCGGCCAGCGGGTCGGACGGGAAGAAATCCCACACGTCCTTGGGCGCCTCGGTGCCCGGCTCGGTTCCCCCGGGGCTCAGGGTAGTGCTGTTGGGGGCCGGCAGCTGCCGGACACCCCGCAGTTGCCGCTCGCGCTGCGATGGGTCTCGAGGATTCGCGGGTCTGCCGAAGTTGTTTCGGCTCCCACCGATCGAGCCAAAATCGGCTCCGAAGCTCGGTGCGCCGAAGGTGCTCCGGCCCGAGGCGACGTCACGTCGGGCCCCCTGGTCCTCACCGCGTCGCTTGAATTCTGGTACGGAGACCGAGGCGATGCGGTAGGGCCGCCGCTCGGTGCTCTGAGCCTGTTCGCTGAGCCAGCGCACGAAGGTGTCGAGGACAAAGTTGTGCGGATCGCGAAACGGCGTGTAGCCCCGGACGGTCACAATCATCGCAGGGTTTGCGGCGCTCTCCTCCGTGGCCGCTGGCGATTCCCCGTCCGAACCGCCGCCGAACATCATACCCCCCGCCATCGGGCTCGATCCCCCGCGGCCTTGCTGATCGGCGGATTTTCCGTCGGGCAGGTACTGGGCGAAGACTTCGGTGACGTGCAGCTCGCGACGGTTCCTCCGCTCGATCCTCTTGACCTCCTTGGGATCGCCGTTCTTGAGCCCGGCCTGCTGATTGGCCTCGGCCAGAGCGCGTTGTATGTCGAGCAGCAGCATCGGCCACACGTCGGTGCGATCATGGATGGC
The DNA here is from genome assembly GCA_035540435.1 of Fimbriimonadaceae bacterium. Classification (GTDB taxonomy): domain Bacteria; phylum Armatimonadota; class Fimbriimonadia; order Fimbriimonadales; family Fimbriimonadaceae; genus DATLGQ01. The sequence continues at coordinate 338 of DATLGQ010000146.1, read as the reverse complement.
CCGAATGTTCTCGATCCGTGGCCGCGGATCTTCGGTTTCGACCTCCTTGAGCCGCCGGACCTTCTCGTCGGCGACCTGGATGGCGCCTTGGATCGTCGAGCTGTGCTGCTGGCGCGACGCGGCGTAGGCGGAGCGGTCGAGCGTCAGCCGCAGGATCGGAATCGATGCGGCGATGGCCATGCACGCCGCGGCGGCGATGCTCCACTTGCCCTTGGTCCGCCAGACCTGCTGACGGATGATCGTCGCCGGCAGGATGTTCGCCGAGACGCTTTCCATCTCCAGCCCCTGGAGAGCCAGGCCGTAGGCGGGGGCGAGCTCCGGGGCGTGCTCGGCGAACT
>DATLGQ010000145.1:0-7738 GCA_035540435.1 Fimbriimonadaceae bacterium | reverse complement strand
CCGCGCCCTTGCCACCACTGAGGCTCGCCCCACCCACCACGGCGCTGGCAATCACAAAGAGCTCGTAGCCGTTCGCGTCGTTGCAGCTGGCCGCGCCGTAGTAGCCGCTTCCCACGAAGGCGGCAATGCCCGCACACAGCCCGCTCAGGGCATAGACACCCACTTGAATGCGACCGATGGGCAACCCGGAATAGCGAGCGGCAAGCGCGTTCCCGCCAAGGGCGTAGATGTGGCGTCCCGCGGCGGTCTTGCTCAAGTAGAGCCACCCAAGGGCGGTGACCGCGACCATGGCGAGCGTGGGCACCGGGTAGAGGCCCCTCTCCAATCCCATAGTCGTCTTGACCGCCCCCACCACCGCATCCGGCAGTGGCACCGAGACCGCGTTGCTGGCGACGAAGGCGATGCCGCGAAAGATCCACATCGTTCCCAACGTGATGATGAAGGGATGGACCCGCAGCAGCGACACCATCAGGCCATTCGTCACTCCGCACGCCAGGCCGATGCCGACGCAGAGAGCGAGCGCCAGAACCGCCGAATCCGCGCTCCAGGCGCGAAGCGCCAGCGCCGTCAACACCCCGCTCAGGGCATAGATGGAGCCGACCGAAAGATCGATGCCGCCGGAGACGATAACGAGCGTCGCCCCAACCGCCATGATGGCAAAGAGGCTGGCATCGGAGGCCGTTTGAAGCAGGGTGTTGGCGTTCAGGAACGTATTGACCCGATGCCCTTCCGCGTTGGTGAAGCTGCCCGCGAAAAGGGTGAGGACGGCTCCCAACAGCAGGATCACCAGGACCAGCCCGAACTGCTGAGCCCGCAGCACGCCGCCGAGTGGATTGCGGAACGCCCTGCTCGCCATGCCGCAAGCATCTTAACAGGAGCCTCCGGACCTGCGCAACGGCCCACACGGGCTCGTGGCGTAACATACAGAGTCGCATGAACGAGGGCACGAGCATCGCGGAGGCGCTGGTCCAGCTCCAGCAAGTGGCGCCTGAAGCTCCATTTCTGGCCCTCGGTCAAACCGTGTTCTGGGACGAACCGATGAAGGCGGGGATCGCCCTCGCTTCCAGGAGGCTCGGCTATAGCCGCACCTTCGTGGCCGGTGTTCACGACACCGACTACTTCGCCAAGCTTGCAACGGGGCCCCGTCAGCGGGGCAAGTTCAAGACGGTCCCCCACAACGACACCACGACCCGCGGCCTCTGGAGCGCGGCCGCCGAATTCTCGACCTTGTTCGGCTCGGAGACCGTGGTCACCCGAGAGCGACTCCTCCAGGGAGGACTCAACCTGCGGAAGGTCTTGCGCGCGCGGCCCAGGCTGCTCGACGAGGCGACCGAGGCCTGGGGATGGCGTGGCATCGTGTCGCTGGAGGACCATCCTCCGATCACCGCGCAGCTCCCGCTTAGGCCCCTGTGGAGCGAGCTCATGGAGACGTTTCTCTGGGCGGTCGACGGCACCCTGGAAAGCCTGAGCGGGGGCGCCAAGGCCCAAGCGGAAGACATCGCCGAAGAGTCTCGGAAGCTCGTCTGCGACGCGCGGGAGGACGACCCCGGGCTTACCCTCGGCCAGTTCTACAAGCGCCTGATTCCTGAGTTCTATCGCAAGTGCGCCAACCGCGAGGTCCCGCTGGAGGCCACCTCGACGACCGAGCTCTTGAGGTTCAACCGCTCGACATGCGCGCTACCCCGCTTCCAGCTCGTAAGCCACTTTCTCGATCCCACCACCGCCGACGTGGCGCGAGCGGCGTACGATGCCACCGTAAGCGGCACCCAAATCTACACTTTGGACCGCTTTGGGAGCGCGGCGATCCCCTTCGACCTCGTGATACCTGGCATCGGCCGGGGCACCCTACGGGTGGCACGGCGGGCCGTCATCGTCATGACCCCGACCCCCCAGTTCATCTCCCTCAAGCGGCCCGTTGAGACCCTGGAAGACCTGGCAGAAGCCGTCGAGCGGAGGTTCGGCCCTGAGTGCGTGCTGATCGGCAAAGCGGTGACGCTCATCGGCATGCTGGCTCGAGAATTCGTGTTCGTGTTTCACGAGGGCGCCAGCTCCTATGTCACCCACAGCCGCGATCTTCATCGGCGGCTTGTTAGCGCGGGCATGTCAGTGCCGGCCAACCCGATCCTGCGCGTTCGCTATCACGCCTGGGACGCGCTGCAGGCCTGTTGCTCTTGGATCCGGCTCCCGGAGCCCTTTCGGCAGGCCTTCGGCTCGGAGGAGACGTGCGCCCCCAGCTTCGCCGCCCGCTGGCGCGAAGTCGTGCAGCAGCAGGAGGAGTTGCTGGAGCGGCTGGGGAAGCTCAGACGCCCCATCGAGCTGATTCGGTTCCTGGATGAGGTGGTAGGAGGTTTCTGGAACCGCCTTGCGCAGGAGTACGAGAGCATCGAAGCGGAGCTCCTCGAGCTTCGCGCCCGCATCGAGAGCGTGCGGCGACGGCGGCTCGAATGCTATGCCCAGCTCGATCGGCTCAAGCGAGAGGTTCAGGAAGCAGAGCTGAAAAAGGGGCTCCACTTCCGAGAGCGCATCTTTGAGAGGAAGCCCACCGAAGAGGACCTTGCCGAACGCGCTCGGCTCGCGGATGAGGCGGCACGGCTTCATGAGGAGCTCTACGAAACTCGCCTCCACATTCGCTCGCTCATGCACGAGCAGGCGGAGGTCGCGCGGGCCCCGAACGCTCTCGAAGCGCACGAGCGGAGACGCCGCATCGAACTGGAGGCCGAGTTGAAGCGCCTGCGTCTGATTCGGCACGCCGTCATCGCTTCCGAGGGGCTGGTGCGCTCCGCTCGACGACCCAGCGCCTGGTGGTTCTCCCTTCTGTGCCCGGACGGACTTTGGTTCCGAGAGACGATCGAGAGCTCGGAGTGCTACCTGGAGCCCTTGGTATGAGGCTGCTTCCGTTTGCCAAGGTCGAGTCGATTCAGAACGACTTCGTGTTGCTCGACCTAGTCCGAATCTCGGAGCCGGTCGATCTTCCCGCTCTGGCCATCCGAATGTGCGCTCGGAGGTTTGGGGTCGGCTCGGACGGGTTGCTCACGCTCGAACAGGTGGCCGGCGGAGGCGCGCTTGCCGTGCGGATGTTCAACCCGGATGGCACCGAGGACTTTTGCGGCAACGGCCTCCGCTGCGCGGCCTGGTACGCGCGCGAGAGGGGGCTGGCAGCAGCCGACTTCGAGCTCTTGCATGGTGGCCGCCGCATCCGAGCCCATGTTTCTCCCAGTGGATCGGTCTGCACGACGATCGGACGTGCCTCGTTCCAGCCGGAAGACGTGCCGCTGGCCAGTGATCGGGAGCTGTTCTGCGAGGAGCTGACGGTAATGGGTACGAGCTATCAGGCGAGCGCCTTGAACACCGGAAGCACCCACACGATCTTGCATGTGGCGAAGCTACCGGACGACTCGGAGTTTCAGCGAGTGAGCGCGTGGCTCGAGCATGACCCTCTCTTTCCGCAGCGAACGAGCGTCATTTGGTGCGTGGCTGACGACAAACACCTCTCGATCCGCATCTGGGAACGAGGGGTGGGTGAGACGATGGGCTGCGGCACGGGCTCGTCGGCAGCCGTGGTAGCCCAGGCCCGAAAGCATGGCCTCTCGGGTGTCTTCGAGGTGCGCAACCCCGGCGGAGAGGTGCAGGTGCGACTCGATTCCTGGGACGGCGAACTGCACGTGAAGTCGCAGGCTGCGATCGTCTACGAGGGCGAGTTTCTCGTCTAGCCGCCGGACCGCTTCTTCGGCTTTAGAGGGGCGTCCTCCACGAGCGACGGCGCAATATCTACCGACTTGTGGAGAATGGGCTTGACCGCCCCCTCCAGGGACTCGGACGCGCGCTGGGCCGGCAGGTCCTTCTGTCCCGCACTGAACGGCAAGAGGATGGTGACCCGGCGATTCAGCGGGCTGAACGGATCTTCCGGAACCTTGAGCTGACGATCCGCCAGCGCCCGCATCTGGCCGTACTGGCCGAGACGCACTCCATGCGATACCAGCGCACGCCACACTGCGTGTGCTCGATCGAAGCTCAGGTCGATGTTGGTATAGGCCTCTCCTGGATAGGGGTGGGCGTCGGTGTGGCCCTCCACGATGACTCGACGGCCGGACGACGCGATCATCGGAGCGATCTTGGCGATAAGCTGGCGACCAACCGGGCGAATCGTCGCCTGGCCCGTATCGAAGAACACCGAGTTCGCGCTCTCCACCAGTTCGATCCGCAGCCCCTCACGCGTCAACACCACCTCCACATGCTCCAGGAGCTCCTTCAACTCCTTGTTCGTGCCTACTTCTTTCTCGACTTCCTTCTCGAGTTGTCTCAGCTTGGCCTCGTCGTCCTTGATCGGTTCGAGGCCCCCCTGGCCCTTGCCACCGTCGTAGGTCACGGACGCGCCCTTCATCGGATTGATGCTGAAGCGGGCCTTCGGCTCGTTCTTGCTGAACCCTGCCGGGTCCTTGAAGTAGGCCGCGATGACGGAGCGCTGGTCCTCGGACATGCCGAGAATCCAGAGCACCATGAAGAAGGCCATCATGGCCGTGACGAAGTCGGCGTAAGCCACTTTCCAGGACCCGCCGTGGTGGCCGTGGGCGGCGACCTTCTTTTTCTTGACGATGATGGGTGTGCCTTCGGTCAAGCCGCCTTCTCCTTCACCGCCTTCTCCATTTCAGTAAAGCCGGGGCGGACGGCCGGCTCGATGTTGCGGCGGGCGAACTCGACGCAGGTAATGGGCGACTCACCGCGAGCGAAGCTGAACAGCGCGTAGCGGATGCAGTTCATGTAGGCGTGCTCGCTGTTGAGCCGCAGCTCCATCGCGCGAGCCATCGGGCCGAACACACCGTAGGCCAGCAGAATGCCGAGGAAGGTTCCGACAAGCGCCGCCGCGACCGACATTCCGATCGCTTCCGCGCCCTCGCTCATCTTGCCCATCGTGATGATCACGCCCAGCACCGCCGCCACGATCCCGAAGCCAGGCATCGCGTCTCCCACCGTCTGCACCGCGGCTACCGGAATGTGGGACTCCTTGTGGGCGGTCTCCAGATCGATCTCCATCATCTCCGCCAAATCGTGTGGCCCCACCGCGCCGGTAAGCACCACCTTCATCGTGTCGCAGAAGAAGTGAACGGCGTGGTGGTTGCTCAGAAAGCTCGGATAGCGGCTGATGATCTCGCTTTTCTCCGGATGCTCGATGTGCTGTTCCAGCCCCAGCAGTCCATCCTTCCGGGCAACGTTGAAAAGCTGATACATCATCTTCAGCAGGTCGTTGTAGGCACCCTTCGTGTAGGGGTCGGGCTTGAGCAGCCCAAGGACCGACTTGATCGCGGCCTTCATGTTGTTCATCCCGTTGGCGGCTAGAAACGAACCGGCCGCGCAGCCGCCCAGAATGATGAACTCGCTCGTTTGAATGAGCACGGCGATCGAGCCGTGGTGCATGACGTAGCCGCCCAGGGTTGCCCCGAGCACGATCACGATGCCGATGATGACAAACATCCGCCGTTCCAGCCCCTCCGATACCGCCGAGCCTCGCCCAAAGCTCGCGTCGCCATAGGTCTTGTTCCACACACGGCATTCGAATTGGGGCCGGCTACCGCCGAATTTGCCTAAAGGCGCTCTGGAACGATGCGCCGCCCAGAAGCGCCGATCCGCCCGGACAGGCTCTCTTTACACGGGTAGCCGCCGACGAGCTAGCTCAGCCGGAAAACAAACCGGGCGTTGCCCAACGCAATCTCGTCACCGTCCTGGAGTTCGGCTTCTTCGACGCGCTCGAAGTCGTCGCCGCGCAGCAGGAAGGTGCCGTTTGAAGAACCCAGGTCCTGAATACGCCACACGTCGTCCTCGCAAGTGATCTTGGCGTGACGGCGCGACACATACGTCCCCTCCGCAAGCGCGGCCAGGTCCACGTCGATGGGACCCACGCCGGGATCGAACCTGCCTACCGTCGCCGGGGGGTTGAGAGGGAACTCCTCGTCGGTCTCCGCCCCGTTTCGCTTGACGATCAATCGGGGTCTCGGGCCGGCATCGGCCACGGAGGCTTCTTCCGGTTCGCCCGGCTCGGCCTCCGAGATCAGCTCGTCTTCCACAGGCTGCGTCAACGGTTCATCGGTCATCGCTATTCTCTCTCGATAGGGCTGCCCCTACCCCCAACACCGTGGCCGAAACCACCAGGCCGGGAGCCAAGGTGCCCAGGCTGAACTCCTCCCCCAACCAACGGACGTTGAGATAGGCGTTGCCGGTTCTTATACCGTAGACGAGCCATGCACCCGAGAGGAGGCTGGACAGAATCATCGACCAGAGCACGAACTCACGGCCAACCCCGACGGGTTGCGTGCGGTACGAGAGCAAGAGCGGCAGAAGCAGCGCGCCGACGACGAGCCCTGCCCACGAGTACCACAGTTGGACGACGCTGGGAATCTGACTCGCCAGGGCCACCGCGACCAGGATGGCTACGAAAAGCCCGAGTCGGCTCAGGTTCGTGTCTTGCTCCTCCTTGGACCGACGGATGCGCCCGACGATCTCCCGCCCGAAGGTCGCTCCGGCGACCAGCGTGTAACCCACCATGGCGGTCAGGATCGTGCCCGCCATCCCGCACAGGAAGAGAGCCAGCAATCCAGGGGGCAGCACTTGGGCTCCAAAACGAGGGAAGATCTCCAGCGTCTGCTCCGGCATCTCCCGCATCAGCGCCAGCGCGTACATGCCCGTCGTCACGGTCAGCGCGTCGAACAGAAACCAGAAGCCGATACTCACCAGCACCCCGCGCCGCCCGATGCTAGGGCTCGCCGAACTCGCGACGCGCTGGTGGAATCCGGGATCGGCGATCGTCCAAGCCCCGAGGATGAAGAAGCTGAGAATGGTCAGGAGGCTGGCGCCACCCGTGAATGTGCGGTGGGTGGCCGGCTCGATGGCGGCCCAAGTCTCGGTCAAGGGGAATCGCGCGAAGCAGTAGAGCGCGATGACCAGGAAGCCGACATACATCATCACGAAGGAGAGCAACGCCACCCGCACGTCCGCCAAGAGACCGCCGCGATAGAGGAACAGAGCCCCCAGCAGCGCCGCCACCAGCATGGACGGCAGAAACGCCGTTCCAGCCGTCGTCTGCAGCAGCACCCCAAGCATCAGCACGTGTGCCGCCGGCACCGCGAGAAGGAAGACGAGCATCGCCGCGACCAAGGCGCTCCTCCCACCGTACCGCAGCTCGAATCGTTCGGGAATCGTCAGTTGCGCAGCCCCCCGGACCTTCGGCGCCAGCGACAGGGCGTAGACAAAGGCGAAGACGTAGTACGGCACGCCGAGCAGCAGCCAGGTGCCGAGGCCGAAATAGCTGACGGACTCACCGATTCCGAGGATGCCGCCGTACCACGTGCTCACGAGCACCGCCACGAACGCCGGCAGGCTGAGGGTTCGACCCGATGTGAAGAACTGGAGGAAGCTGCGATCCTGAAGCCGCGCCGAGAATCCCAGCGCCAGGATACACAGGCCGAAGATCGCCAGGATCGCCAGGTCGAGCGGGGCGAGTCGGATCACGGACCCCACCACGGCTGCTCGGCCTCCGGCAGTTCGAGAAAAACGAAGAGCGAGCCTTCTCCCACCGACACCTCGAACTCGCGCCCCTCGACCTGGTTGGAGAGGCTGATCAGGCCCTGTGGGTGCAGTGCCGCGTCAGCCAACGGCCAGCGCACGCCCCTGAGATTCACGCCCTGAGCAGGGGTCAGCGGCAGCACCGAAACCAGACGCCCTGCCGGCGCGGGCCAAAACATCGAGC
>DATLGQ010000144.1:0-3810 GCA_035540435.1 Fimbriimonadaceae bacterium | reverse complement strand
GGCGCCTCGGCCTCGTCGACGAGTGGCTCCAGCAGCTACCCGACAAGGCGATTCGCGAGAACGCCCGCCTGTCGCTCCTGTACGGCGAGACGTGCGGTATCCGTGGTGCCTGGACCGATGCGCTAGAGGCTCTGGAGCGTGCCCGCGCCTACTTTGCTCGGAAGGGCGACCGCCGCCTGGAAGCTCTCGCCTGCCTGAAGCTGAGCTCCGTCCACTCGAACTACGGTGATGCGGAGAAGGCGGCCCAAGTCGCAGAGGCCGGCGTCGAACTTGTCCCCGAAGACGCCGTCGCCACCCGCCTCCGGCTAGAGGGAAATCTTGCAATCACCCGCACATGGCTCACGCAGCCATACGAAGTGGTCCTCCGGGAATGCCAGCGGATCGCCGTCGAGGCCGCGGCGCGTGGACTCGAGCACTTTGCCGCCGTGGCGCATCACAACATCGGAGCCTTGGCCATTCGCATGGGCCGGGTGACTGAGGCGGTCACGAACCTCGAACTAGCGGCGCGCTTTTGGTCGGACCCACCGACAAGCCCCTTCGCCGACAACTCAGAGTTAGCCGCCGCGCTAGTGGCAGCGGGGCGCCTCGACATAGCTTCGATGGCTGCTGACGAGGGCGTCAGGCGAACACGGCCATGGCGGCGACCGAATGCCGACGCCCTGTTCGGGTTGTCAGCGGTGCAGTTGGCAGACGGGCGGATAGATGAGGCTATTGCCACACTTGAACAGGCGAACGCCGAACCCGAGATTCTCGGGGTTCTCCACGGGCTCATCCACGCGCGTCTCATCGAAGCTCTATATCTCCGAAACGCGGGGCCGGAGCGGATTGCCCGAGCGGCTAGTGACCTCTCAAGCCGGGTGACCGATCCGCGCTACGCCGCAGATATCGCCCCGGCTCGCGCATTGGCAATTCACGCGTCAGGCTCGTGTCGCGGCGAGTGCCTCCAACTGTCCTCGGCACTCGATGAGGCCCAGCGTCGAGGAGCTGAAGCGCTAGCGCGGTCCGGTCGTCTCAAGCTCGGAGTCCTTGCAATGGAGCACGGGGGAGCTCACAACGTCCGTTTTGCCTGGGACAGCTTAGACGCCGTGGAAGCGTCCGGCCTCGCCGGGCTAAAGGCTTGGAAGCGACTCTATGCCCGGCATGTTCGCTCGTTGGTCAGGCGTCGGGGTGGAGTCCAACTTCTATGTCTACTGGCAGACTCGGATCCAGAGGGGTGGCGCAACGCACTTGCCCAAGCGATCAGCTGGACGGACGCAACCGACCGACGTCGCCTCGTTGCTGCAGTCGTAAAGCACGCAAACCGCGAAACCATAGATGCGCTCAAAGCGATGCCCGGGAAGGACGTCGCCGAGGCACGGAAGCGGCTCATGCACTTGCAGGCGGCGCGTCTCTTTCTTCGCACGTTCGGCGGTGTCCGGCTCCACCGCGGAAGCTGGGTCGGACCAGAGCTGAAGATCGAGAAACGTCGCGTTCGAACCCTCCTTGCCGTTCTGGCAGCCTATGCCCACACCAACCTGACGAGAGACATGGCCATCGAGTTGTTGTGGCCAGACGCTGATGCCGATTCAGCAGTCAATAGCCTCAACCAAACGGTTTTTCAGCTCCGCAGGTACATCGATCCGGACTATCGTGGCGGGGAGAGTCCTGAATACGTGATCAGCACTTCAGAGCAGGTAGCTCTCAACACCGAGCTAGTAATGACCGACCTGGAGGATCTGCGAAGACTCCCGTCCCGACTCAGCGCGTCCGATTGGGAGCACCGGCAAGTAGCTGCGCGGCGCGCCGTCGAGCTTGTACGGGGTGAATTCCTAGCCGATGTACGCTACGAAAGCTGGACTGCCACTCACCAAATGGCAATCCACAGCGAGGTCCGTGAACGCCTTCTGCCCATCGCCCTTTCGCCGGTTACGGGATACGAAGTCGAAATCTCAACACAAGCCGCCACGGCCCTCCTCGCGATCGACCCGTTCGATGAGCAGGCAACCCTTGCACTGGCGGAGTGCCTTGCCCTCAGCGGCCGGCGCGTGGCAGCGCGTGACTTGGTCGTTGGCTTCGCTCAGCGCCTACAAGCGGAGCTGGATGAGCCTCCGTCCCCTGAGCTAGCAGCGCGGGCACGTTTACTTGGCGCTGGCGGACTGTCAAGCGGCGTTTGACGCTGTTCCGTACGCAACTAGCTTTGGGCTTGACTAGGTGAGGTGCTCGGACGTAGAGTACCGCCACGGCATAGTACTTTGGTACTCGCCTCAATACTCGTGGGACGCCTTGATCCGTCAGCTGAATTTGGGCACTTAGGCTGACTGGGGAGCAGGTAGTGCAACCGACCGTTCCGCACCGGAGTGTGTCGGTTGTATGTAGTTACGGACAGAAGAGGGCACCTTCTGATGGCACGAGAGCACATCAAGGGCTGGTAACAGCCTCGAGGAGTCAGCAATGCGAGGTCGATTTCGTCGTCTTGCGTCGCTGATCACCGTCCTCGGTACGCTCGTTACCCTTGCGGTTGCAGGGGGAGGAGGAGTCCGAGGCTGGTAGGCGACGCATGCTAGACTCCCGATCGCTCACCCCCCTTGGGGTCGATCAGGTGAACCAGCGAGTACGTCGTCTAATCCTCATAACGGTAGCCGCCGCAGTTGTATCGATTGCGGCGGCTTACTTCCTTTTTCCCCTTCAGCCCGCCCTTGGCGGACTTCCTGGTCTCGTCTTCTGGACGCTCGCGGCATTGGCCGCCAGCGCGCTGCCGGTCAAACTGCCGCGCGGTTCGGTAGTGTCGGTCGCGGCGGCGCCTCTCTTGGCCGTCCTGTTCCTCGGGGGGCCATTCGCTGCCGCGGTAGTGTCACTCATCGGTACCACGGACTCCCGAGAATTGCGTGGGGAGGTTCCGTGGTATGGCACCCTCTACAACCACGCGGCGGCCGTAATCTCGATCATGATCGGTGCGGTCGCGTACGAGGCCTACCGTGCGCTGGAGCCCGCTGACCCAGCGATTGCCCTTCCCCTCTCATTCCTCGCTGCGCTAATCGCCAGCGCGCTGTACTTCCTGGCTAGCGCGGGTCTCGCGATCGGCGCAGTCGCGGTGAGGACCGGGCAGTCGTTTAGAGCTGTGTGGACCCAAGACGTCGGTGGGATCGGTGCAAACCTCATCGGCCTCGCACCGCTTGCATGGTTGATGGCTCAAATTTTTCAGTTGCCGAACTACGTGGGGTGGTGGGCGACGGTGTTGTTCGTCGTTCCACTTTTCACGACGCGATTGGCATATGCCCGGTACGTCGAGACGAGAGAGCTCTTCGAGCAGACGATCGAGGCCCTGGCGAAGGCCGTCGACGCGCGCGACAAGTACACGCGAAACCACTCGAGCCGCGTGAGCCACATTGCCGAGGCAATGTGCCGCGTGATGCGGCTGCCCGAGAGCGAGATCGAGAAGATCAAGTGGGCCGGCCTGCTGCACGACGTCGGCAAGATCGGCATCCGAGACAACATCCTCCTGAAGGAGGGGCCGCTCGACAAGCACGAGCGGATCCTCATGAACCAGCACCCGACCATCGGTGCGGAGATCGTCGAACCGGCGACCCAGCTCTCGGCCGAGGCGCCGCTGATCCGCGCGCACCACGAATGGTTCAACGGGTCGGGCTACCCCGATGGCATCGAGGCGCTCGACATCCCGCTCGGCGCGCGCATCCTGACGATCGCCGATGCCTACGAGGCGATGACGAGCGCCCGTCCCTACCGCAAGACGCCGCTGACACACGAGCAGGCCGTCGATCAGCTCGAGAAGTTCGCCGGGATCCAGTTCGATCCGGAGATCGTCCCGATCCT
>DATLGQ010000143.1:0-5185 GCA_035540435.1 Fimbriimonadaceae bacterium | reverse complement strand
ACGACCTCGGCATCCGCCTGAGGCGGAATGAGCAGCGGCACTCCGCCGGCATCTGCCACCGCCTGCGCGTAGTTCCAGTTCAGCGTCAGCTTGCCCCGAGAGCGCGGCTCGTCCGGATCGGGTAGCGCGTCCACCGAGATCCCGATGATAGGCTTGCTCATAGACTGATCAGCGTGGAAATCGTCTCGACGTTCGCCTTCACCTTGTTCAAGAACTCGGCGGCTCCGACGCCGTTGATGAGACGGTGGTCGAAAGTCAGAGCGAGGTTCGCGTACCGCTTCATTCGCAACTCCTCCGAATCCGGATCCAGCCCGTTGTAGCTGCCCCCCAGATAGAGAGTTGCCACTCCCGGCGGCACCACCACCGGCACCGCGTCGCGCAAACCGAAAGCCTGCATGTTCGTGAGGCTGATGGTCACTGCCTCGTTGGCCTGATCCTTCCCACCACGCGCCTGCTCGATCCGCTCCCGCGACCGCTCCGCGAAGGGCCGCCACTCCAGGGTGTCCGCCTCCTCCACCACCGCCAACACCAACTCGTCGCCCGGGAGCGCAACCGCGATCCCCAAGTGGGCGTGATCGTAGGTGCGTAGGGTGTCGTCGCCCCTCAGGGTCGAGCGGAACATGGGGAAATCCTTGAGCGCCTGCGCGACCGCGAAGGCGAACATCGTGAAGGCGGACGGCTGAAACTCGTCGCCGCTTGCCTTGATGCGCGCGCGAAGGTTCTCGATTCCTTCCCAGAGCACCGGCACGGAAATCGTCCCCGGAACGACGAGTTGATTCCCGCGCTGCAGCCGCGAGGCAAGCAGTCGCTGCTTCTGGCTGAGCTGCTGCTCCCGGTAGCCCTCTCCGGCTTTCGTAGCCGCGCCGGAACCGCCTGCCAGAAAGGCGTCGATGTCGGAGGGCATGAGCTTCCCCCCTGCAACCGGCACGCGGGCCAGGTCCTCGTCCCGCAGCCCCTTCTCCTTCGCATAGGCTCGCGTCCGCGGAGGAATGTTGGCATTCCGGGCTCCGCCCTCTTGCCCCTCGCCCATTTGAGGCCCGGCCGCCGAGGCCGCAATGGTTTCCAGCCCCGCCTGCAGACCGGTGCCGGCGGGAGCGCCATGCACGACCTGCTCCTGCACGCCCTCACCCACCTCCATGTGGGCGACCTCAGCCCCGATTGGCAAGATCGTGTCGACTTCCGCCAGCCACTCTACGAGCGTCCCTTCGTAAGGCGACTCCACGTCCATGACCGCCTTGTCGGTCTCCATCTGGTAGATCGGCTCGTCTCGGCGCACCGGCTCCCCGGGCTGCTTGAGCACGGCCACCAGCCGGGCCTCCTGAAGCCCCTCACCGATCTGCGGAATCCTCACGGCGACTCTCGGCATCTGCTCCTGCTTCCTCCATGGGGCAAGAAGCCCCACGCATCAGTTTGGCACGGGAGGCCTCCGGAGGGCGGACATACTCCGTCCGCTCTGGCTGCTTACGTCCCGCCCGCAGGAGGCGCAACGAGTGCCAGAGGGGGGTGAGGCCCGATAAGAGGATCACCGAACAGGCCGATTCATGCGCGGACCCGAGGACCAATCTCCCGCATGCCTCGGGCCGCGAACAAACCTCAGTCTTCGACTCGGACGCCCATCGACCGAGCTGCGCCCGCAACGATCCGCATCGCCATCTCTTCGTCTTCTGTGTTGAGGTCCGCCATCTTCAAGCGGGCCACCTCGCGAAGCTTGTCCTTCGTGATGGTCGCCACCTTCTCGGTCTTAGGATTCGCAGCGCCCTTCTCGAAGCCCGCCGCCCGCTTGATCAAATCGGTCGTCAGGGGCTGCTTGATCTGGAACGTGTAGGATCGATCCTCGAAGACGGTGATCTCGACGGGCATCACGAACCCCATTTGGGGCGCCGTCTGCTCGTTGAACTTCTTGAGGAACTCCATCATGTTGATGCCGGCTTGGCCCAGCGCGGGCCCGACGGGCGGGGCCGGGGTTCCCTTTCCGGCCGGAATGTTCAGCTTGATGTTGTGGGTAATTCTCTTCGCCATGGTCTTGCTCTAAGTCGATCGATAGGTGCGCGGCGAGAGGGAAGCTTCATCCTGCGCGGCCAACAAGTGTACCCGAGCAAGGGCGGTTCAGCCGGGCAAACAGAACGAGCGAAATACCTTCCCCGCAATGGAGCAAGATCGTGCAACTTGCCGTCAACTATTTAGCCAACGCCAAGAGGAGAGATCAAGCATGGCAAGTGCGAAATCGACGACTAACCACGAGGAAATCAGAAAGTGGGCCGAAGAGCGGGGTGGCAAGCCAGCCTGCGTCAAGCGCACCGGCGCGAAGGCCGACGACCCTGGAATCATCCGTATCAACTTCCCTGGCTATAGCGGAGCCGGATCCCTTCAGGAAATCTCCTGGGAGGAATGGTTCCAAAAATTCGACCAGAACGACCTTTGCCTGCTCTACCAGGACACCACCAGGACTGGTGACAAGAGCAACTTCAACAAGATAGTAGCGCGCAAGACTTTCGAAGAGCGGGCCGCCGGCAACCGCACCTCCAACGGTGCTAAGCGCTCTAACGGCGCCAAGAGCTCCAACGGAAAGGCGACCGGAGCCAAGAAAGCTGCGGCCGGCACCGCCTCAAAATCCTCCGGAACTTCCGGATCTTCCAAGTCCACCGGCGTCAAGCGCGCCACAGCCGCCAAGAGCGGCTCGGGAGCCCGCAAGACTTCCTCCCGCAAGGCAGCCTAGCGACAAACGCGACCCAACGGAGCCCCGGCCGCTCGATCGGGCCGGGGCTCCGCGTCGTTAGTGCCCGCCCCCGCCGGCGTCACGACCATAGCTGCAGGCTTTTGCCTGGCAAGGCGCCGAAGCTCGACGCGACCCTCACCGCTCGCTCGAAGTCTGCCGATTCGAAAACTTCGCAAGATTCTTCAGATTTGCCCTACAGCCGCTGCGATAGACTGCCTAGTATCTCTACGGGGGGCCGAGGCGATCGGTGATCGGGATGGGAGCAAGATGCCAAAGGTAGTTGGGGGATTCGCAGCGCTGGCTGCCCTCGCCGCCGGGGTGCTCTTCCAAGTCGAGCCGCTCACGACGCTCCAAAGGGCACTGCTGGCATTCCTGCTGGGATTCGTCGGAACGCAGGCCTGGTACGTATTTTTTGCAGTGAGGATTCAATCCAATACGGAATCTAACGATCGGGAGATGCCGGAGGAAAGGCCCAAAGCGGCTTAGAATCGCCACTGAAGGAAGTTGAGGAATTATGCCGCTGTCGCCAGAGCAGTTGAAGCGTTCGTGGGTGGACTTCAAAGTCTACAAGAGTCCCGAGGCACGCCTCGAACTGATCAACCACTACTCGTATCTCGTCAAGATCACCGCCGGACGCCTCGTTACCAGCCTTCCCGGCGGCATGGACCGCGAGGACCTCATCAGCGCCGGTGTCATCGGCCTGATCAAGAGCGTCGACCAGTTTGATCCCACGCGTGACGTCAAGTTCGAAACCTACGCGATCGCGCTCATCCGCGGCGCCATTCTCGAAATGCTCCGCGACGAGGACTGGGTCCCGCGCTCCATCCGCGAGAAGCTCAAAGCCCTCGACCGCGCGATGATGTCGCTCGAAACCAAGAACGGACGCCCGCCAACCGACTATGAGCTGGCCGAGCATCTGGGAATCAGCCAGTCCGAAGTCAGCGAGCTTATGGTCCGCATGGGCCGCACCAATATCTACAGCCTCGACGACATTTTGCCCACGACCGACGGGGACGACCACATTCATTTCGTCGAGCTCATCGTCGACGAGAACTCCAACCCCGCCGGAGAGATCGAAGGCCGCGAGATTCGTCGCATCCTGGCCCTCGGCGTCGATAAGCTTCCCGAAAGGGAGCGGCTCGTAGTCGCTCTGTACTACTTCGAAGGCTTGACCTTTAAAGAAATCGGAAAGGTGCTGGGCGTCAGCGAATCCCGCGTGTACCAGTTGCATACCCAGGCGATGACGCGCCTGCGCACGTTCATGAAGCAGGAGGGCGGCGTCCAAGCCCGCTAAGGCGGATGGGCGAGATCAACCGCGTTCAGCCGGCCGCGCCCGCCATCCAGCCGGACGTGCGGGCCCAGCGGGTCGGCTATCGCGATCAGCGCGACGGCCGCCGGCACCACCACCACGCGCCCCACCTGCCAAGCGACCAGGTCGAGCTAGAAGCGCTTGAAGATGTGCTGGACGAGCTACCGGAGCCACCGGCACCAGACGGCGACGGTCTCGATCTGGCCGTCTAACAGGCCGCAGCCTTGACAACCTCGTCTCCGGCGGCATCTTCCTCCCAATGCTCGGCCAGCCGCCGTGCCACCGCATCCAGGAGCGCCTCGTCGGATTCGTCGAACGCGCCCGGTTCGTGGCCATCCACGTCGATCTGACCAAGTACCTGATCGCCACGCCGAATCAACACCACGATCTCCGATCTCGTCTCCGTCGAGCACGCCAGGTAGTTGTCGAGCGCGTCCACGTCCGCCACGATCTGGTTCCGGTTCTCCGCGACGGCGGTGCCGCAAACACCCCGCCCGACCGGGATCCGGGTGTGCTCGGTCGGCGCGCCACAAAACTCGTCCAGCACCAGTTCGCCGTCCTCCAGTCGGTAGATACCCACCCAGTCGTAGCCCTTCAAATGCTGGAACAGTAGCCGCACGGCGACACTGCGCAGGGCGCGGCCGGTCAGGGGGCAGGCTTCCAGTTGCTCGAGCACATGCTGTCTTTCCGATTCGCTGGCCATGGGTGGATCATCTTACCGACTGCCCTTTGTATGCGACGGTTCGCAGAGAGTGGAGAGGATGCGACCGGGAACCTCTCCGGCAGGTGAGGGGCGAGCCGGGGCGAGTACACTTGCTACCCGCTCTCTCCATGAACCTCGTCGACGTCACCATCATCGGCGGCGGCCCCGTCGGCCTCTTTGCCGCCTTTTACGCGGGGCTACGCGCGATGTCGGTCCGTATCGTGGACAGCCTGCCCGAGCTTGGTGGTCAGCTCACGGCGCTCTACCCCGAGAAGTACGTCTACGACATGCCGGGCTTCCCGAAGGTCCTCGCCAAGGACCTCGCCCGGGAGATGATCGAACAGGGAACGCAGTTCGGGCCCGAGCTGGCTCTCGAGGAAACCGCCGCGAGCGTTCAAACCACCGAGGACGGCTACCTCATCACGACCGCCGGAGGCACTAAGCTTCCCACCCGCAC
>DATLGQ010000142.1:0-3106 GCA_035540435.1 Fimbriimonadaceae bacterium | reverse complement strand
ATTTTGTCTAACGTTGTTCCATCCCCCGCGGTTGCGGCAGTAGTGGCGATACTTTGGCGCCGGTCTGCCGCGCTGAGGGAAGATGCAAAGTTGCAGACTACCCTTCAGCTGGACCGGCGCAGGAAAGCGCTCTCGGACAGGGATTACAAGTGTTCTCCGCCCGTACACCGCAGCCACGCGTCAACGGCGGCACGCCAACAGGAGCGGCGTCGAGGTTCGGAGGAGAGCAAACCGATAAATCGGCTTCAAAGCGGGAATAGACGGAGCTCTCGGAGCACCATCTGGAGCTGCGGTCATTGCTTCAAACCCTCGTCTCCGGTCCTCCGTGCGCCGGACAGCGGTGCATTTCGATAAAAGTGATCCTCGAAGTGCAAGCATTCGCGAAGAGTATGTCGATAGGCGGCAAGCAGCGTCCCTACGACCGTGATGCTGGGGTTCGCCCTAGGCGTCCGTTACGCCGCCGCCGCGGTCGAGGCTGGTTTCTTGCAACAGTGACACTTCTTCCCGCTTGAGGCGAGGCTATGACCATTGTGCGTTCGAAGGAGTGTGCAGTGGACCCAGCAGTGCTGTGTCCGCTCAGCCGCGACAGCTACCCAGAGGCGCTCGCTTCCATTCTGGACGCCATCGGACAGCCGGTGCTCGTCAAGGATCGGACGCATCGGTTCCGCTACCTCAACGATGCGGCGTGCAGGCTGCTCGGCCTTTCTGCCAGTGAGGTATTGGGCAAGACTGACCACGATTTTGTTCCCAAGCAGCAGGCCGATGCCTTCCTGGCCATGGACGACGAGGTTCTGCGGACCGGAGCCCAACACGAAGCGCACGAGGCTTTCACCGGTCCGGATGGCCGACGTCACACGCTACTTACGCGCAAGCGACGCGCAACTCTTTCAGGTCCCGCGGGCAGCGAGGACGTCGTTGTCGCCGTCATCACAGACATCACGGCGCTCCAGCATTCGCTGGATGAGTTGCGGCTCGTCGACGAACGTTTCCGTGCCATGGTCGACGGCGCCCCGGTGATGATCTGGGTCACGGACGCGACCGGCTCGTCGATCATGTTCAACCGACTTTGGACGACAACGACAGGGCAGAAGGAAGCGGATGCGCTCGGCTACGGATGGCTTGAGGTTGTTCATCCCGAAGACCGCACCCGGGTGATGTCGTTCTTCGAGGCCGCGAGCGACAGGCTCATTCCCGTGCAGGTCGAGTATCGGCTGAGACGGAGGGATGGCAGCTGGGGCTGGATGCTGGATAAAGGGCAGCCACGCTTTGGCGATGACGGCACCTTCCTGGGCTACGTCGGTTCGGTGCTCGATATCACCGACCGCAAGGCGGCCGAGGAAGCGCTGGAAGCGAGCGAGCGTCGGCTAGCAACAGTCTTCGGTCAAACCATGGTCGGTATCCTCCATCGCGACCTCAATAATCACGTGTTGATGGTCAACCAGCGCTTTTGCGAACTTGTCGGACGAAGCAAGGACGAGCTCGAGGGGCTTCCGATGGAGACCTTTACGCATCCGGATGACTATCCGGCCAACCTCAAGCTCTGGCTGGACCACCTGGAAAGCGGCACTCCCTTCCGACTCGAGAAACGATATCTGCGTCCGGACGGCTCGTCTGTCTGGTGCGACGTGAACGTGTCCTTCATTCTCGACGAGGCCGGCAGACCGCAGTCGACGATTGTCGTGATCGCAGACATCGCGGAGCGACGCCGGGCCGAACACGAGCGCCACCTCGCGCAGCATCAGATTGCTCACATGGCGCGCCACGACATGTTGACCGGCCTTCCTAACCGGGCCTACTTCAACGAGCACTTGAAGCAAGCCTTAGAGTCAGCCCAGGAACACGATCAGGTGGCAGTGCATTGCCTCGACCTCGACGGGTTCAAGGCAGTAAACGACACGCTCGGTCACCCTACCGGAGACGCCCTGTTGCGGGCGGTGGCAGAGCGCCTGCAGGGATGCCTGCGCGACGGCGATACTGTCGGGAGGCTGGGTGGCGACGAGTTTGCAATCGTTCAACGCGCGGTGACGTGTCCTGAGGATGCCGCCCACCTCGCACAACGTCTTATTAGCGCCATCGACGCTCCCTTCGACATTGAGGGCGTGAGCGTCGTCGTCGGAACGAGCGTTGGCATCGCCTTTGCTCCAACTAACGGCGGCAGTCCAGACGACTTGCTCAGGGCTGCTGACATCGCCCTCTATCAGGCCAAGTCGGCCCGACGAGGCACCTACTGTATCTTTGAGTACGGCATGGATGCGCTGCTGCTAGCCCGGCAGGCAACTAAAGTTGCGCTTGCGGGAGCGCTTTCGCGCAACGAGTTCGAGCTTCACTACCAACCGCTCGTCGACACGCAATCAGGTGCCATCACCGCTTGCGAGGCGTTGCTCAGGTGGCGCCACCCCGAACGAGGGCTCATCGCGCCGATGGATTTCATACCGGTGGCCGAGGAGACGGGTCTCATCGTCCCGTTAGGAAAGTGGGTCCTTGAAGAGGCCTGTCGAGAGGCCGCGGACTGGGGCCCGGATGTGGCCATTGCTGTCAATCTCTCGCCAGTGCAGTTCAAGGCCAGAGGCTTGGTCGAACTCGTGAGAGGAGCGCTCGCCTGCTCCGGCCTAGAACCTGGACGGTTGCAACTGGAAGTTACCGAGTCGGTGCTCCTGGATGATAGCTCGGCGAGCCTCGCGGCCCTTCGCGAGCTGCGACAACTCGGCGTCCGCGTCGCCATGGACGACTTCGGTACCGGGTATTCCTCACTTGGCTACCTGCGCTCGTTCCCCTTCGACAAGATCAAGGTCGATCGGGAGTTCATCAAGGACCTGCCGCATAACCGGGAATCGATGGCAGTGTTGCGAGCTGTCGCGGGCCTCGGGCAGAGCCTGGGGATCACGACTACAGTCGAGGGCGTCGAGACGCCCGAACAGCTCGCCGCAGTTCGGGCGGAAGGCTTTGGCGAGGCGCAGGGCTACTTGTTCAGCCGGCCACTCTGCGCTGTCGATCTCAAGGCGTACCTGGCCTCGAAGGAACGCAATGTCCACAAGATGACCGGCTAGCCGGCACGCCGCCCCGCGGGCCCCTGCCCGACAGCATGCTTGAGGCCGATCGCCGGCCT
>DATLGQ010000141.1:0-2835 GCA_035540435.1 Fimbriimonadaceae bacterium | reverse complement strand
GACCTATACTGCCCGTTGGCTGGCGCAAGCCGTTCCAGGACTCACGGTGCTGTTGATGTCGGGGGAGCAACTCTGGCTCATCCGAGAGTGCTGCCAGATCGCGCGGATGCTCTCTCCGTCGCTCGTGATCATGGAAGATGTGGACCTTGTCGCTTCGGCACGAGATGAGTCTCGGCACCCCATGTACCAGGTGACGCTCCATCAGCTCTTGAACGAGATGGACGGCATCGATGCGCCCGAGCCCATCCTCTTCCTGCTCACCACGAATCGCCCCGACGCGATCGAACCCGCCATCGCGTCGCGCCCTGGCCGAATCGACCAAGCGATCGAGTACCCGCTACCGAATGCCCAATGCCGACGGCGGCTGATCGAGCTCTACGGCAATGGCCTTGAACTCGACCTGCAGGATATGGACTCCATTGTCGCGCGCACCGAGGGCGCCAGCCCCGCCTTTGTTCAGGAGATGCTGCGGAAGGCGGCGCTGCTTTCTGCCGAGAAGAGTTCGGACGAGAGACCGTTGCGAGTGACAGACGAGCATTGCCACGAAGCCATTCGCGAGCTCTTGTTCTCAGGCGGCGAGCTGACCCGGCGTTTGCTTGGCTTCGAGAGCGCAACAGCATGACCTCCCCCGCCTCGACTCCGTTCGTGCTTTGGGGCACGGATCAGCCGGTGACGCTGCAGGTCGCGGCGTAAGCCTCCCCGAAGTGATTGTGGGGTGAGGGCCGCCGCCCTTGCCCCGCTACCCCAGCGTGAAGTAGAAGGTCGCGCCGTGGCCGGGGCTGGACTCGGCCCAGATCCGGCCGCCGTGCTTGTCGATGATGCGCTTCACGTTCGCCAGCCCGATGCCGGTGCCTTCGTAGCCGCCCCCCTCGTGCAGCCGCTCGAAGGGTTGGAAGAGCTTGTCGGCGTATCTCATGTCGAATCCGACGCCGTTGTCGCGCACGAAGAAGGCTTCCCCTTCCCTGCCGAACTCGACGAGCGGGCTCTCGCTCGCCGCGGAGTACTTGCACGCGTTGTCGATCAGGTTCTCCAGAACGATCCGCATCATGGCGGGGTCGCCCTGGGCCATCAGCCCCTTGGCGATCTCGAAGCGGGTGCTTGGGTTGCAGGTCCCGGCCTGGACGACTGCGGCGGCGGTGTGCTCGGCGAGCGCGCTGATGTCCAAAGCGAGTTTGGCCGGCTCCTTGCGCCCGAGTCGCGCGTGGGAGAGCAGGTCGTCGACGACGCGCCCGAGGCTCCTGGAGCCGGTAATGAGGCGCCGGAGCGTCTCGCGGCTCTCCTCGTCGAGGCTCTCGTGGGCATCGTGGAGCAGCATCGAGGCGTTCGTGTTGATCCCGCGGATCTGCTGACGCAGGTCGTGGGCGACGGAGTAGGTGAAGCCTTGCAACTGCTCGTTGGCGGCGAGCAGGTCGGCGGTGCGGCGTTGAACGGCTTGCTCCAGTCGCTCCTCGGCGTCGAATCGCTCGGTGATGTCGGTGTTGGTGCCGAAGATGCGGACGGCATTGCCCTCTTCGTCGCGAATGATGTTCATGCGCGAGAGGAACCAGCGGTACTCGCCGTCGTAGCGCCGGAGCGGGAAGGTGTCTTCCCAGTCGAGGCATTCGCGCACGTGTCGCTCGAACTTGGCGATGACGCGCTCGGCATGATCGGGGTGGTGGACGGCGTGCCATCCCGAGCCCTGGTTCTGTTCCATGGTGGTGCCGGTGTATTCGAGCCAGGCTTTGTTGAACCAGGTGGCGCTCCCATCGGTCCTCGGCTCGACCATCCAGGCGAGCTGGGGGATGTTGTCGGCGATGGCGCGGAATCTCTCCTCGCTGTCGCGGGCTCTGGAGTAGAGATGCGCGTTGTCGAGGGCTACGGCCGCCTGAGCCGCGATGCCGGTGATGAGCGACTCCGCCTTCTGGGTGAAGACGCCCGGATCCGGGTGGCCGAAGAACAGCCCGCCCAGCACCGCGCCCGAGCGCGACACGACCGGCACCGCCAGGTACGAGCGCACCGGCAGGTGTCCCCCGGGCATTCCGTAGTGCGGCCCCATCTGGCCGTAGCGGGGGTCCTGGGTGATGTCGTCGCTTCGCAAGGTGCCCTCGCCGGCGAAGGTGGGATGGAAGATCGGGGTGTTGCGCGGCATCCCGAACTGCTCGAACGCCTCCCTGGGGGCGCCGGAGAGGGTGTAGAGCTGGTAGATCTCCCCCTTCTCGTCCACCGAGTTAAAGAAGAACGCACCGAATGCCGCGCCGGAGAGCTCCCTACCCGCGTCCGTGACGGCTTGGATCAGCTTCTGGGTGTCCAGTTCGGCCGCGAGCGCCGAGCCCACGCGGTTCAAGGTCTCCAGCGCGCGGGTCTCTTCCCGGAGGGCCTCCTCCGCCCACTTGCGGTCGGTGATGTCGATGCCGCTCGACTGCGCCTCGACCGCGCGTCCCTGTTCGTCGAAGACCAAACCCCGGTTGGTCCAGAGCGTCCACCTCGTGCCCTCCGCCGTCTCGAAGCGGTTCTCTATCGACACCTGCGGGTTGGAAGGGCTGAGCTGATCGAGCAGCTTCCTGACGCCCTCTCGGTCCTCCGGCTCGATGAACTCCCAGAAGTTGGCTCCTATGAGGGCCTCAGGCGTGGTCTGTCGCGACCGGGCGTAGGCGCCGTTGACGAAGAGGATCGTGCCGTCCACTCGGAATCGGCAGACCATCTCGAGCTGGCTCTCGACGATGGCGCGGTACCGCTCTTCCGACTGGCGCTGGGCTTCCTGAGCCGCCTTGATGGCCGTAAGATCGTGGAAGGCGTTGATCGCGCCCACGACCTCGCCCTTCTCGTTGCGCAGGGGGTCGATGTTGACCAAAACGG
>DATLGQ010000140.1:0-3524 GCA_035540435.1 Fimbriimonadaceae bacterium | reverse complement strand
GTCATCACCACGCTTGCCGGGGTCGTCGTCTGCTTCTTCCTCGGCGGTGACAAGAGCCTCACCCTCGCCTACGTCGTGTGGGTCGTGTTCGGCATCTTCGGCGGCTTGTTCTCGTACAACTCAGCCGGCGCCGCTCTCACCAAGACTGCTGGGGCGGATTGGCTGGACTCCGGTACGGCAGCGACCCTCGTCGGCAAGCGCATCATCGTTTCCAGCTTCGCCCTCTTCGCTGGGCTCTCGCTGCTGCTCTACGTTTTCTCGTGGCGGCACGGCGGCAACCGCGAACCGCTGCCACCCTTCAACATGGGTGTGACCCTCACGCTCTTTGGCACCATGCTGATCACGATGGCCCTCACGCGCAACCTCTTCAAGCCGGAGCCGAAGCCTGCCGGCGGCGACGAAGTCTCTCCGTAGCACGAGAGGCCGGCGTTTATGCGGCACCCGACGCCCTATCCGGAGCTGAACCAGGTTCTCGACGAACTGCGTCGAGAAGTCGAGGCCGTGCTTGGCCACACGCTCGTTGGCCTCTACCTCCAGGGGTCGTTCGCCCTGGGAGACTTCGACCGCCATAGCGACGTCGACTTTATCGCCGTCACCCAACACGAGCTGTCGGAGACGGAGGCACGCGCGCTGGAGGCTATGCATGACCGCATCTACCGGTGGGAGGGAGGAGAGCACCGGCAAGCTCCCAAGCTTGCAGGCTACACCACCCCCGCCGAATGGGCTCAGCACCTGGAGGGCTCCTACTTCAGCCTCAGCGAGCTGGCGGCCCCGCCCGGCACGCCGGTCTGGTACCTCGATCACGGCAGCACCCACCTGGAGAGGTCGAGCCACTGCAACACGCTCGTCGTGCGGTGGACCCTCCACTGGCACGGCGTCGCGCTCCATGGACCCGATATCAGGGAGCTGCTGGGCCCAGTGGACCCGCATGCCCTTCGTGACGAGTCGCGCCAGACCCTGCTCGACTGGGGGGCCGATATCCTTGCCCGGCCGGAGCCCTACGCGAACCGCTTCTATCAAGGGCTCATCGTCTTTACGTGCTGCCGGGTGCTGCACACGGTCGAGACCGGGTACGTCCACAGTAAGCGGGCAAGCGCGCGGTGGGCCTTGGAGCGGTTGCCGCAAACGTGGCACGGCTTGCTCGAGCGAGCCTGGGCGACCCGCCCGGACCCAGCGACGTCCGTACAAGCCGAGGCAGACCCGACCGACTTCGCCGCGACGCTCGCCCTGGTGAAGTGGTGCCTGAATAGGCTCACACGCGCCGAAGATGCACCGACTCTTTAGAGAAACCCAGCCGCTCGTAGAAGCCGATCTGGTAGGTGAAGAGGTGCACGTTTGCACCGGGCGCGTTTTCACGAATGAGAGCGATCGCCTCTTCCATCAGCCGCGATCCTATCCGCCGCGCCTGCCATGCCGGCACGACCGCCACATCCCAGATGCTGAACCACCCCTCTGCGTCCCGCATGATCCGCAGCATCCCGATCGTTTCGCCCTTTGGCGAGACCGCCACCACCCCGGCCCATGTGCCTTCTAAGATCTCACGCACCGGATTCTTGTAGCCGAACGCCGCTCCTGCCACCGCCGCAAACTCCTCCAGCGTCGGCATGCGTCGCTCGATTCTCACTTCGGGCGGGAACGGCTGCGAGCGGGGCGGCTTGTTCGCCGGCGGACCTGCGAAGCGCAAATGATAGCCGTGCAAGTCCTCCACGATGTACTCGCGGGCGCCCCAGGGCTTGTCGTCGATCTCCGACACCACCTTGGCCCCTCGCTCCTGGTGCTGCGCGTACAAGGCGTCCGCGTCGTCGACTTTGATCCAATGCTGATGCCCCTTCACCTGGGCCGCCAGCTCGGGCTGCAAACAGAACATGATGGTCACGCCGCCCCTCGAGGCCGAACCGAAGGTGGGCGGCTCGCCCCAGGTCCAAGTGCTGTCGAAGCCGAGCACGTTCTTGTAGAAGGCCAAGGTGGCTTCGATGTCGGAGGAGGCAAAGATCGCGGTGGAGCTGATCACATGCCTAGCATATCGCCGGCGCTACTGCTTCTTCGCCATCACCTCGTCCACCCACTTCTCCAGCAGCTCGATGATGACCGGGTTGAACTCCTTTGGCTGCCCCGGCCCCCAACGGCGGAAGCTGTCGGCCATGGAGCTCGTTTTGAAGAAGCCGTGGTCCGAATCGGGCACCACGATGTACTGAGCCTTCCCCGGGTTCACCCGATTGACGATCTCGGCGATCAGAGGATGGTCCACCTGGGAGGCGATGAACTCGTTCTCGCCAAAGAACACGCCCACATCGCATTTCAACTTCTCCCAGTACTGCGCATAGTTCTCGTCGAAGCACCCCTGCCAGAACGTGAGCGGCATGCCCGACATGGTCCTGCCGTCCGGCGTGAAGCCGTCGATGGCGCTCGCCCACTGCGGGCGCTTTTCCTTCGCCTCGGCGGGCGAGAGGTTCTCGTCGAACAGCAGATGCAGGGCCGCCATGAGGCCTCGCATCTGCTGATCCACCTGCGCATGGGTGCCGCCGGCCAGCACCGACTGCCGCCGAGTGTTCTCGAGGACGTATTCGTGCCAGGTTCGCACGACCGTCCCATACACCGCCAGGCCCTTCACCGGAAACTCGCTCGCAATGATCGGGCCCTCGCAGCCGCCCATGCTGTGCCCGAAGATGAACACGTTGTCGAGGTCGACGAAGTCGTATTTCCGCAGGCTGTTGATCGCTTGGCGAAAGGCGTCCACATCTTCTTCCCAAGTGATCTGGCTGAAGGGCTTGCCTTCGCTGTCGCCGATGCCGGGTTTATCGACCGCCAGCGTCACAAAGCCTTTGTCGTTGAAGGCTTTGCGGATCCGGCTGTAGCTGCCCGGCCCGGTGAGAGGCGAATCGTGGCTGAATTGCCCGATGCCCTGGATCAAGAAAAGGACCGGTCGTTTTCCAGCGACGTGCGTAGGTCGCGAGACGAACGTGCGAAGGCGCGCGCCCTTGCTCACGACGTGATCGTAGATGACCTCGTAGTTTTGGCCCTTATCGCTGGGCTTGGGGACCATCGTCATCTCGATCTCGCGCTCGGTGCCCGAACGGTTGATCTTGACCTTCACCTTGGTCCCCGGCATGTTCTCGTTCACGAGCGATGCGAACACCTGGCCGTTCTCGATGACCTTGCCGTTAAGGGCGAGCAGAACGTCCCCCGGCTCGATGCCACCGGCGGCCGCCGTCGAACCGGGGGTGACCGCGCTGACGAGAACGCCCCCAGTAGCGGGCAGCTTGCGCTCCGCCCGGATTTCGGGCGTGATCGGCGCGCCGACGATGCCGAAGAAGCTGCGGCGAGGCAGCGACTGGCTCGAACCACAAGCGGCCAGCAGGAGGATGAGGAAGAGAATTGGAGTCTTGTGCACGAGAGGCTTTTACGGTTACGAGGGCCTGAAAGATTCCGGTTGTTTGGGCAGCGACTTGGAGCCGGTTGGCATAGTAAACTTTTCGGTCGAGTCGCTGCCGACGAGCAGCTCCTGTGGCCTCAGCTCTTTCAAT
>DATLGQ010000139.1:0-5549 GCA_035540435.1 Fimbriimonadaceae bacterium | reverse complement strand
GTCCGACTCTGACCCCCTTCCGTGACGGTGGTCCGGCGGGACCCCTTGATCTCGACCCTTACCGGTCCGGCCAATACGGCGGCGCGCACCGGTCGCATGGCCTTGGCCCCCGGAGGCACGAGATCGATCGTGCCTTGGGCGCCGGTCATCGTCATTCGCTGATCGGCTGCCGCGTCCTCTTGGTTGACGGTCACGCCTCCGGTCAGCGTGATGCGCGAGTTCTCGGCGGTGTAGCGGGCGGTCTGGGAGTTGAGGACGATGGTCTGGGTGGCGTTGCCTCCTGCGGAGGAGGGGCGGGTCGCGGTCGATCGCACGCCGCCGCCCACGATGGCCTCCACCAGCTCGGTCCGCTGCTCGCTTCTCCGGGCGGTGCCCTCGAAGGTGGCGGATTGTCCGGTGAGGTTCTGGGTGGTCCAGGTGTATCGGAGCGGGTTGCCGGAGCCCGAGAACTTGATGACGTCCTGACCTGAGGATTTCCAGGACGTGAAGTTGCTGAGCTGCATCGTGCCCGCTTTGTCGCGGAAGGTGATTTGGCTTTGTCCCCCGCTGGCCCCTCCCACCGCGGAAACCGTGGCGAGCGCGGCGACGACTGCCTGATAGGTCTTCATCTGTTCTCTTTGAGGGGCGAAGCGGTCGGGCGTTCCATACTCTTCAAGCTCCGGCGCCGCCCAGATGACGGGGAATCGGCCCACCTGGTAGGCCGGCGTCTCCAGCGTCACGTTACCTTGCGCCTGAAGCATCTCTGTGACGTCGAGCCAGTCAAGGGTGTCGCACGTGAGGACCGACTGGCTTTCCCTGGCCACGACCCGGACCTGTCCACTCAACCTGAGGAGGTTGGATTCCTTGTCCGCCTGTGCTCGCTGGGCCGAGAAGTCGCTGACTTCGACGCCGCCCTCGTAGATCGTGCCGCTGACACCGTGCATCGTGCCGCCGAAGGAGCCCTCGCCGGCGTACTCGAGCTCTGCCCGCTCCCAGCGCACCTTCCACACGTCCTCCCTCTTGCCTTCACGAGTGGCCACCCGGGTTGCCTCTCCCGCCTCGGTCAGCACCTCGCGCGCGGGAGTCGTCGGCTTGGGGGTTTCGCTTGTACGGGCGGACCGGGGTGCTGAGCCACATCCGGCGGCCACCACCAGAGCTAGGAGGAGAGGACCGGCAGCTCGGATAGCTTCCTCCTTTGGGAAAGGCGTCCCTGATGCTGGCCCGCAAGCTGTCCGCAGGCGGCCGCGATATCATGGCCCCGCTCAATGCGTTCACTGACGTTCACTCCGAGGCGCTTGAGCTCCTGCTTGAACGCCCTTACCCGCTCGCGCTCCGGCCTCGCAAAACCTTGCTCGGTGTCGACGTAGTTGAACGGGATGACGTTCACGAGAGTGGGGGTCCCCTTCACGAGGCGCGCCAACTCCCGGGCTTGGTCCAGGGTGTCGGTGACCTCCTTGATCAGGAGGTACTCGATGGTGATCTTGCGGCCCGTAGCCCTCTGATAGTCCTTCATCGCCGCGATAGTCTCGGCGACGGGCCACTTCTTGTTGACGGGCATCAACCTCTCGCGAATCTCGTCGAAGGGCGAGTGGAGTGAGAGCGCCAAGTGGATGGGAAGCTTCTCTTTAGCGAGTTCGCGGATCTGGGGTACCAGCCCGACGGTCGAGATGGTGAGGTGCCGGTAGCTCAGGCCGACCTCCTCGTGGAGCAGGCGCAGGGCTTTCAGAACGTTTTTCAGGTTCAGCAAGGGCTCGCCCATCCCCATGAAGACGACGTGGCTGATGCGACTCTCGCTCAGGCCCTGCAGGAGCAGGTACTGCCCGACGATCTCGCCCGCGCTCAGATTGCGATCGAAGCCGCCGAGCCCGGTCGCGCAAAACGTGCAGCCCATCGGGCAGCCGACCTGGGAGCTGATGCAGCAGCTCGTGCGATCCCCATACGGCAGGAGGACGCACTCGAACACCTCCCCGTCTCCGCCGTGAACGAGCAGCTTCTGCACTCCATCCGTCGAGGTGGCATGACGAGAGACCTGCAACGAGTTGATCGCAAAGTCCGCCTCGAGCTGGCGCCGCATAGCAAGCGGGAGATCCCGCATTTCCTCGTAGGTGGCAGCCGCCTTGCCATAGATCCAGCCGGCGATCTGGCGCGCCCTCCAGCCGGCACCCGGGCGGTCGCCGAGCGCTTCCGCAATCTCGGCTCGCGTCATGCCGACCAAGCTTGGTTTCTGGGCGATCACGGGCATCGAAGGTTACCTTTGACCTTCCTACGCCAAGGCCCGCGGCTTATCTGCGCTAGCGCTCTTGCCGGGGCTCAACACACAACCGTGCAGAAGTTGGCCCCGGCAATATGACGATCACCCGGCAACCTCACCCGCACTTCTTTGAACGCTCGAAGGCCATTGTCGATGTGGCGAGTCCCCTCGACCTAATCACTCTGCTACGCTAGTGGCATGAAGCTGTTCCTCAAGTGCGGGATTCTCCTGCTGGCTTCGGCACTTCACCTCACTGGCTGCGGCGGCGGCGAAACGAGCTCGGGTGGCGCTTCGAGTGCGGCAGGCGAGAGTTCGGCCGCCATGGCGCCCACCGGAGAAGGCAAGATCGAAGGGGCCTTGGAAGTGATGGCCTTCAAAGGCGGCTACGGCATCGATCAGTACGAGAAGGCCGCCAAGGAGTTCGCCGAGCAGCACCCCGGCCTTGAGGTCAGCGTTTCGGGCGACCCGAGGGTGTGGGAGAAGATCCGCCCGCGGATGGTTGCGGGCAACCCGCCCGACCTCATGTTCCCCGGTTGGGGCATGGACCATTGGGCGCTCGCCGAGGAGGGGCAGATATTCCAGCTCGACGCCGCGCTGGACAGCGCACCCTATAGCGGCGACGGCAAGTGGCGCGACGCCTTCGACCCGAAGGTGCTCAAGCTCGGCCAGAAGGATGGCAAGACCTACATGCTCCCCTACTACGTGATGGTCTACGGCTGGTGGTACGACCCGGGGGTCTTCGAGCGCAACGGCTGGACGCCGCCGACGACCTATGCTGAGCTGCTGGACCTGGGTGAGAGGATCAAGGCCGCAGGCATCGCTCCGATCACCTTCCAGGGGCAGTACCCCTACTACATGATCGAAGGCATGCTGCTGCCATGGTGCCAGTCGATCGGCGGCTTCGAGGCGCTGCAGGCGGCTCAGAATCTGGAGCCGGGTGCTTGGAAGTCGGAGGCGATGCTGGCGTCCGCACGCATGATCGACGAGCTCAACAAGAAGGGCTTCTTCCAGAATGGCGCCGTCGGGCTGTCTCACACGGAGGCTCAGACCCAGTTCCTGAACGGCAAGGCGGCGATGATTCCATGCGGCACCTGGCTGGAGTCGGAGATGAAGGAAGTGATGCCCAAGGGCGCGGCCCTTCGATTCATGCCCATCCCTTACGTCGAAGGCGGCAAGGGCGACCCAACCTTTACGATCATCGGCATCGAGCCCTGGATGGTGCCGACCGAGGCGAAGAACCCGAACGCCGCAATTGCGCTGTTCAAGTACATGACCTCGCCCGAGAAGGCGAAGGAATTCGTAGAGGTCAAGGGCACCTTGATGGCGGTGAAGGGCGCCGAGGATGCCAAGATGCCGCGGACGCTCGAGGAGCCTGCTCGAGCCTTTGCGAACGCCAAGAGCATTTGGGCGAACCAATACCGGCACTGGTATCCGGCGTTCCACAAGGAGGTCGAGGGCGCGCTGAGCTCACTTTTGAACCGTCAGCTGACGCCCGAGCAGTTCGTGGATCGTTGCGAGGCGGCGGCCGAGAAGACTCGACAGGACGACAACATCCGCAAGTACAAGTCGGAGTTGTAGGCGTCTGTGCCATGCTGTAACCCGTCATGAGGGGCCGCGGCCGCACGGCGTTCATCCTGGCGTTCCTGGCGCCCGCGTGCACCGTCTATGCGGCGCTGGTGGTCTGGCCGCTCATCCAGGCCGTGCTTTTCTCCGGCTACCGCTGGCGCGGGGTCTCACGGATTCGCACGTACGTGGGCTTGGACAACTATCAGACGCTCTGGCGGGACGACGCCTTTTGGACGGCTCTTAAGAACAACCTCTTTCTCCTGCTGTTCGCGGGCATGGCTATCGTGGCCCTGGCGCTGCTGGTGGCCCATGGCGTGCGTGGCGCGGGCCGCTTGCCGAGGTTCCTGCGCTCGATCTACCTCTTTCCGCAGGTGGTGTCGGTGGTCGTGGTCGCCGTGCTATGGCAGTTCATCCTCAACCCCCAGGGCCTGCTCAATGCGGGACTCGCGAAGGTCGGCATCGAGGGAAGAGCCTGGCTGGGGGATCCGTCGTGGGCGCTGCCTGCAGTGGGCATCGCCTTCGTGTGGTACGCGGTGGGCTTTTACATCATGCTCTTCGCGGCAGGCTTGGAGGGCATCCCCTCTGAAATTCACGAGGCCGCGGAGCTTGACGGCTCCCGGAGTTGGCACCGTTTCAAGACTGTGACCTGGCCGCTGCTTTGGTCGGTGAAGCGCGTGGCGGTCACCTACCTTGCCATCACGGTCATGAATACCTTCGCGCTCGTGTATCTGATGACCCGCGGCGGGCCCGACCGTCGCAGCGAGGTGATGCTCACCTATCTCTACGAGAACGCCTTCGTAAACAGCCAGTTTGGCTATGCGACGGCGCTTGCGGTGGGCAACTTTGTGGTGGTGATGACCCTCAGCCTGGCCATCCTTTGGGCCTTCCGCCGCAACCCGACGGAGGCGCGAGGGTGAGCCGGGCTTTTCTGCTCCTGTTCACGCTGGCGATTCTGCTGCCGCTGGCTTGGGTGTTGGTGTCTTCGGTGAAGCCGGGCGCCGAGATCCTGAGCGAGCCCTGGGGCCTTCCTTCCCAACTCCGCTGGGACAACTATGCGAGCGCCTGGTCGCAGGCCGGCATCGGGCGGGCTTTCGTGAACAGCCTGATCGTGACCAGCGCCACGCTTCTGATCCTGCTGCCCATCGGCGCGATGGCGGCGTACGTCCTCGCCAAGTACGCTTTCCCGGGCGCCAAAGTGATCCTCGCGTCGTTTCTGGGCGGCATGATGTTCCCGCACTTTCTGGTGATCGTGCCGCTCTTTCTGATGCTACGGGATCTCAAGGCGCTCGATACCCTGACCGGCCTTGTGGCCGTCTATGTCGCGTATTCGCTCTCGTTCACGGTCTTCGTGCTCAGCGGGTTTTTCCAGACGTTGCCCGACGAGCTTGCGGAGGCGGCGATGCTGGATGGCTGCGGTCACGCCGGAGTGTTCTGGAAGGTCATGCTGCCGCTGGCCAAGCCGGGGCTGATCGTGGTCGGCATCTTCAACGCCATCGGGCTGTGGAACGAGTATGGGCTGGCCCTCGTACTTCTGCCGAGCGAAGCGAACCAGACCTTGCCGCTCGGGATAGCCAACCTCACCATGACGCAGCAGTATCAGTCGGACTGGGGCGCGCTCTTCGCGGGCCTGGTGATCGTGATGCTGCCGGTGCTGCTTGTCTACGGCATCTTCCGCGACAAGATCCACGAGACGATGCTGGCGGGGGCGATCAAGGGATAGCCGCTCTGGATGAGATGTTGCCCCGGTATAATG
>DATLGQ010000138.1:0-2279 GCA_035540435.1 Fimbriimonadaceae bacterium | reverse complement strand
GCAGGCGGGTCTTCGTGCCGGCCACCGCAGCCGCAGGCCAGCAGGATCAAGAGGGCGAGCGCGAGCCAACGCACGGTCGAAGACTACCTTTGCAGCTTGGAGTTTTTGAATCTGGAGAGTTGGAGTTTGGAGTTGGGAGTTTGGAGTTGGGGTTGGGAGTTTGGAGTTTTGGAGTCATCGCGCCACCTCCGATAAGCCGTAGGGGGCCGACCGGTAAACTCAGCCGCGTTCACGATCGCCGTGAGCCTCACGATGGACCAGGCCCACATCCGCAACTTCTGCATCATCGCGCACATCGACCACGGCAAGTCCACCCTCGCGGATCGGCTGATCGAGCGCTGTGGCGCTGTGCGCGGCACTGCTCAAGAGCAGATGCTGGACTCCATGGACATTGAGCGTGAGCGTGGCATCACGATCAAGATGGCAGCCGTGCGCCTGAGCTATACCGCGCGGGACGGGCAGACCTACCAGCTCAACCTCATCGATACGCCCGGCCACGTCGACTTCACTTACGAGGTCTCCCGCGCACTGGCGGCGTGCGAAGGCGCGCTGCTGGTCGTCGACGCAAGCCAAGGCGTCGAAGCTCAAACCATCGCCAATGCTGGCATGGCGATGAACCAGAATCTCGAGATCGTGCCGGTCATCAACAAGATCGACCTTCCCCACGCCGACGTTGAGCGGGCGCGGGAGGAGATCGAGAGCGCGGTGGCGATCGACGCCAGCGACGCCATCCCCTGTTCCGCCAAGGCCGGGATCGGCATCGACGAGATTCTCGAAGCTGTAGTCCAGCGCATTCCGGCCCCGGCCGGCGATCCGCAGGCTCCGTTGCGCGCCCTCATTTACGACTCCCACTTCGACGCCTACCAAGGGGCGGTCGCGTACGTCCGGGTCAAGGACGGCCGGGTCAAGAAAGGGGACCGCATCCAGATGATGTCCACCGGCGGGCGATTTGAGGTCGATTCCACCGGCCATTTCGGACCGGGTCTGACGGTGAATCAGGGACTCGAGACCGGCGAAGTCGGCTTCGTCACCGCGGCCATGAAGTTCATCGGCGATGCCCGTGTGGGAGACACTGTGACCTCCGCCGACCGTCGGGCCGTCGAACCGCTGCCAGGCTATCGAGAGGCCCTCTCGATGGTCTTCTGCGGCCTGTACCCTTCGGACGGCGATCAGTATCAGGACCTTCGGGACGCGATCGAGAAGCTCAAGCTCAACGACGCCTCGCTTCACTACGAGCCGGAAACGTCGGCGGCGCTGGGCTTCGGGTTTCGTTGCGGATTCCTGGGGCTCCTGCACATGGAGATCGCCCGCGAGCGGCTCGAACGCGAGTTCAACCTCGATCTGATCCTGACCGCGCCCAGCGTGGACTATCTGATCACGCGCACGAACGGCGTGAAGGAGCACATCTCGAACCCCAGCCACTTTCCGAACCCGCATGAGCTGGCCGACATCGAGGAGCCGGTGGTAAGCGCCACGATCATGGTGCCGACCGAGTTCGTGGGGGCGGTCATGACCCTCTGCCAGGAGCGCCGGGGCATCTACCGCAAGACCGAGTACCCGACCCCGCAGCGAGTGATTCTCTACTACACCCTGCCCCTGGGTGAGATCCTGCTCGACTTCTTCGACAAGCTGAAGTCCTCGACGAAGGGCTATGCCTCGTTCGACTACGAGGTGTCGGGCTATCAGAAGGCGGACCTGGTGAAGGTGGACATCCTCCTGAACGGCGACATCGTGGACGCCCTCAGCTTCATCGTCCATCGGCAGTTCTCGTACCCGCGCGGGCGGGCTATGGTGGAGCAGCTGCGCAAGGTGGTGCCTCGGCAGCAATACGAGGTGCGCGTTCAGGCCGCGATCGGGGCCAAGGTCATCGCGGCCGACACGATCAAGCCGTTTCGCAAGAACGTGATCGCAAAGTGCTACGGCGGCGACATCACCCGCAAGCGCAAGCTCCTCGAGAAGCAAAAGGAAGGCAAGAAGCGGATGAAGCAGATCGGCAGTATCGAGCTGCCGCAGGAGGCGTTCCTGTCGGTGTTGAAGGTGGCCGAGTAGCCGGAACCATTGTCCTGCCGGATATCCCAGTAGACTCGCGGGGTGTCGATCCGAAATCCATCGCCGGCCGAGCCAGTCACCGAGGTGCGGCGGGTGCCCATCCTCGAGTGCGGCGAGCCGATGGTCGACTTTCTGGCCCACTGCCCGCTTCTGGTCTTCGACCGTCCCAGGTTCGCTTACACCCGCGCCACCCAGGCACGCCTTTCGGTAGCCGACGCACTCCTGGAAGC
>DATLGQ010000137.1:0-5773 GCA_035540435.1 Fimbriimonadaceae bacterium | reverse complement strand
AGCGAAAGTAGGCATGGTGTATCTACGCATGCCCAGCACGGCGGGCGAACGGATGATGTCGAACGCTCTCGGCTTCGTGCAGGACCACGCTGGGCTCGTGACAAAGCTCGCGGCGCTGGTGGTGGCGGGGTTCCTTGCTCTGGGCTTCAGCGGCGAGTGGAACACCTATCTGCTTTCGGTCAACGGCGGTGAGTTCGGGGTCAAGGACCCCATCTTCTCACGCGACGTCGGCTTCTTCGTGTTCGAGCTTCCGTGGCTTCTGGCGATGGCGAACTTCGCATTCGGACTGCTGTTGTTGACGACGCTGCTGACGGTCGGCATCTACATCGGCATGCAGGTGCTCGCCGCGTTGGCCCAGGTGGAGCTGAGCAAGCCCTTTGTGCGCCGGCACGTGTCCACGCTCATCGCACTGACCGTGTTGGCCTACGCCGCCCAGCTCTGGCTCCGCCGCTACGGCTTCGGCTACTACGACAGCCACCAGTTTACGGGCGCCGGTTACGCCGGGATCCAGCAGCTCGCGGTCCAAACGCTCCTGGCGTTCTTGGTCGCCGCCCTGGCCGTCGCCATTTTCGTGGGCGGCAGCATCGGAAGGCCGTTCCGCATCGCCATTTACGGAGGAGCCGCAACCGCGGCTCTTTACGTGGTTGGCATGTGGATCTACCCCGCGGTGGTTCAGCGGGTAACAGTGGAGCCGAACAAGCTGCAGGTGGAGGGTCCTTACGCGGAACGGGCCATCCGCATGACGAGGTGGGCCTACGGTCTGGACAAGATCGCGGTCAAGGACACAGACGTGCGGGACGAGCCAACCCCTGAAGAGTTGGCCGCCGCTGGGCCGACCCTCGAAAACATGCGCCTCTGGGATCCGGACGTGTTGCGCCAGTCGATCGAGGGACTGCAAGGGCTGCGCCCTTACTACACCTTCCACGACGTCGATGTCGATCGGTACGAGATCGATGGGCGGCGCCAGATGGTCATGCTCGCCCCGCGCGATATTCGTCTGGAAGGCCTAAGCGAGCAGGCGAGGGCGTGGGTGAACACTCGGCTTCAATACACCCACGGCTTCGGAATCGTGATGTCACCCGTGAACGAGTCCACGCCTCAGGGACAACCGACCTTCATCGTGAAGGACGTGCCGCCAAAGGTCAGCAAAGGCATCCAGATCGAGCAGCCCCGCATCTACTTCAGCGACTTTCGCGATCCCTTTAGAGGCATTACCTCGGAGTACGCCCTGGTCAACACGGGCATCCCGGAATTCGATTACCCGGCGGCCACCGCGGACCGGCAGCACCGATGGACCGGCACCCGAGGCATTCCGGTTTCCGGCATGCTCGCGCGGTTGGCCGCTAGCGCGGTGCTGACGGATGGAAACCTCCTCATCTCGGGCAACATCCAGCGCGGGACCAAGCTGCTGATCCGGCGCAATGTCATCGAGCGCGCGTCGCTCGTGTTCCCTTTCCTGAAGTTCGACAACGATCCTTACATCGTCGTCTTCGGCGGACGGTTGACTTGGATCTTGGATGCCTACAGCG
Organism: Fimbriimonadaceae bacterium; assembly: GCA_035540435.1. Taxonomy (GTDB): domain Bacteria; phylum Armatimonadota; class Fimbriimonadia; order Fimbriimonadales; family Fimbriimonadaceae; genus DATLGQ01. Next base: position 4,244 of record DATLGQ010000137.1, on the reverse strand, counting down.
CCACCGAGCGGATTCCCTACAGCGAACGGATTGGCACCACCGAGCGGCTCAACTATATCCGAAACAGCGTCAAGGTGACGATCGACGCGTACGACGGAACGATGAATGCCTATGCCGTGTTGCCGGACGAACCACTGCTCAAGGCTTATCGGCGAATCTTTCCGCGCCTGATCAAGGACGGATCGCAGGTTCCACAAGGGCTCCGCGCCCACTTCCGGTACCCGGAAGACATGTTCAAGCTGCAGGCCATGCAGCTCACGCAGTATCACGTGACCCACCCCGTGTCGTTCTTGAACAACGAAGACGCCTGGGAGCTGCCTACCGAGCGCCTGAGCAGCGGCGCGACTGGTCCCATGGAGCCCTACTTCGTGCAGATCGGGCTGCCGGAGACCGCTCCCACCAATGGCGATGCGGACGAGTTCCTGCTGATTCTCCCCTTCACGCCTCGAAACAAGCAGAACCTGAGTGGCTGGCTCGCCGCCCGATGCGACCCGGAAAACTACGGCCAGCTCCTGCTCTTCCGCTATCCGAAGGACCGAGTGATGGCAGGCCCGGCGCAGATGGAGGCGCGTTTCAACCAAGACAAGTACATCGCCGACATCAATCGTCAGTTCACGAACGAGCAGAGCGAGATCGTGCCGGGCAATTTGCTCGTCGTGCCCATAGGCCAAAGCATCCTCTACGTCAAGCCCTTGTTCCTCAAGAGCCGGTCGTCGGGCATTCAGCCGATTCCTGAGCTCAAGAAGGTTGTCCTGGCGCTGAACACGCGCGTGGTCGTCGGCGATACTTACGAGGAGGCTCTTGCGAGGCTGTTCGATGCGCGCGCACCGGCGCCGGACCGGCGAGCGACCGGCACACCGGAGCAGGGCCCTGCCCCTGGTGCCCAGGAGCCGCGCCCCGGTGCTGCAGTCGACCGCGAGGCTCTTCGGGGGGCGCTACGCCTGCTGGATGAGGCCGAGCAAGCTCTGCGTCAGGGCGACTTCGGGCGCTACGGCGATCTTCAGCGACAGGCGCGAGAGCGGCTTCGAGAGTTAGCGGGCAGTCCCTAAGCGATCGTGACGTCGGGCGACAGGTACACGTCCTGGATCGCGTTGAGCAATCCGACTCCCTCATCCATGCTTCGCTGGAAAGCCTTCCGGCCGCTGATGAGGCCCATCCCGCCCGCGCGCTTGTTGATCACGGCGGTTCGGACCGCTTCGACCAAGTCGTTGTCTCCCGACGCGCCACCACTGTTGATGAGCCCCGAGCGTCCTGAGAAGCAGTTGACGACTTGGTACCTGGTGAGGTCGATCGGGTGCTCGCTGGTGAGCTTGGTGTAGATCCTCTCGTCCAGCTTGCCGTATGAGCTACCGCCGGTGTTGAGCGCCTTGTAGCCGGCATTGGTTTCGGGCAGCTTCTGCTTGATGATGTCGGCTTGAATCGTGACACCCAGATGATTGGCCTGTCCGGTGAGATCCGCGGCCAGGTGGTAGTCCTTGTCCTTCTTGAACGCGTCGTTGCGAAGGTAGCACCACAGGATGGTCGCCATCCCCAGTTCGTGGGCTCTGGCGAATGCTTCGGAGATCTCGATGATTTGCCGGCCGCTGTGCTCGCTGCCGTAGTAGATCGTGGCGCCCACTGCGACGGCGCCCATGTCGAAAGCCTGCTCGACCGAGCCGAAAAGGATCTGGTCGGCCTTGTTGGGAAAGGTCAATAGCTCGTTGTGGTTGATTTTGACGATGAAAGGAATGCGATGGGCGTAGCGCCGCGCCACCGCCCCCAACACACCAAGGGTCGAGGCCACCGCATTGCAGCCACCCTCGATCGCCAGCTTGACGATGTTTTCGGGGTCGAAGTAGATCGGGTTCTTGGCAAATGATGCACCGGCGCTGTGTTCGATTCCTTGATCAACCGGCAGGATGCTCATGTAGCCGGTGCCGGCCAAGCGTCCGCTGCCGAAGAGCGCCTGGAGGCTGCGCAGGACTGGAGCGGGGCGATCGCTCGGGATCCAGACTCTGTCCACGAAGTCGGGCCCCGGCAGATGGAGCGCATCCTTGGGAATCGTCTCGCAGCGGTGGTCCAACAGACCTTTGGCCTCATCGCCAAGAATCGATTCAATGGATGCCATCTCGTCCTCCCATTCGGTTAGCCGATGCTACCCAAAGTGAAGTAGAACGTAGAACCCCTTCCCGGCTCACTTTCAACCCAGACCCGGCCTCCGTGGCGCTCGATGATCCGGCGGACGTTCGCCAGTCCGATGCCGGTGCCAGAGTAAGCCTCAGCGGCCACAAGGCGCTCGAAAGGCAGCCAAATCTTGTCCTCGTACTTCATGTCGAAGCCGATGCCTTGGTCGCGGACGTAGGTGACTCCCCCCTCCTGCCCGACCGCAATGGCCGTGCCTCGGGCCGAGTACTTGATCGCGTTCTCCAGTAGGTTTGCGATGGCCAATCGGAGGAGCCTGCTGTCGGCCGTGACCTGCATGTTCGGCTGGATATGGAACACATGGGAGTGCTCGCCGAAGCGCTCCTCCAAGTCCTGCACGATGCCGGTTACGAGCTCCGACAGGTCGAATGGAGCCGGCGTCAGCTCTTCCCGGCCTATGCGGCTCAAGCGGAGCAGCTCGTCGATAAGGGTGCCGAGATGTCTCGCGGCGTCGGCCTGTCGATGAAGGTGCTCGCGCGCCTCCTCGGGCAAGTCTTTGGCATAGTCCTCCTCGAGCATGCGCGCATGGGCAACGATGGCTCGCAGCGGCGTGCGTAGGTCGTGCGAGACGGAGTAGGTAAAGCCCTCGAGTTCCTGAACCGCCTCTTGGAGCTGCGCCGTTCTCTCCGTGACTCGCCTTTCCAACTCCTCCTCGTAAGTCACTCGGTCGTGGATATCCGTGCTGGTGCCCAACCAGTGGAGCAGTTCACGATTCTCGTCGAAGATCGGTATCGATCGCGAAAGGTGCCACCTATAGTTGCCCTGGCCGTCGCGCAGCCGCAGCTCGCATTCCCAGATCGTCCGGGTTTCGAGCGCGTGACTGTACGTCGCCCGAGCTCTGGGCATGTCCTCCGGATGCACCACCGTATGCCAGCCCTGCTCCCCCGGGGTATCCGGCGGAATGCCTGCATAGTCGTAGTAGCGCTTGTTCACGAAGAACGCGCCGCCCTGGGGACGCGAGCACCATACGATCTGCGGCATGGTGTCGGCCAGGCCCCGGAACAGCTCCTCGCTCTTGCGAAGAGCGGCCTCCGCCTCTTTCTGCTGAGTAAGGTCGATGATCGAGGTGAGGACCTGTGTCGGCTCCCCATCCTCTCCTCGTGAGAACACGGTGCTTCGGGAAGCGAGCCACCTGTAGTCGCCGTCGGCACCCTTGAACCGGAAGGTCGCCTCCTTGACCTCGCCATCGCGAGTTCCCCTCCATCGTTCCGGAGTTGCGATACCCAGCAACTGGTCGTCCGGGTGCAAATTCTCCCGAAGTTGCGCCGAGAGCGCCTGAATCTGCTCGGCCGAATACCCTACCGTCTGCTCCACCATGCCGCCTATGTACAGGATGCGGTTTGAACAAATCTCGTAGATGATGACGATCTGGGGAGCAGTGCGCAGAATCCGATCGGAGAGCCGCTGGCTGGCCTCGAGCGCCTGCTCTGCCCGACGCTGCTCTTCCCGCGTCGGGCTGTCTAGCTCGCTGCACTGGCAAGCCCAGTGGCTCACCATTCCGGATTTATCGCGGACGGGGGCATGCAACCCTCGGAACCAGCGATAGGTCCCGTCGCGCCTCAGGCAGCGATACTCGACGAGGAAGGGCTCACCGTCTTGACGGGCCTTCTCCCAGTGCTCGAGGAGGCGCGGCCTATCCTCCGGATGGACCAGCGAATCCCATCCCTTCGCGTTCGCCTCGTCGAGCGTCAGTCCGGTATATCGGTGCCAGCCTGCGTTGGCATATACCAACGCGCCTGCCACGTTGGCAGCCCAGACAAGGTCGTCCGTACATTGAGCCAACGCCTCATGGAACTCACGAGGGTTCACGAACAGGGTGTCTTCAACGATCGCCGCTCTCCAAGCTGTCGCGGATAGGAACTAACACTATACATGACGTTCCGGTATCGCGCCAGCCCGACGATCGGGCGCCGTGACCCCTAGCCTCTTCGGCGCTGGGTGACAAAGTTGAACTTTGGACCTTGCATCTGGGTCCAGCGCTTGCGCTGGTCCGCGGTCAGGACAGCCAACATATCTGCCTCTGCCTTCTTCTTGGCTGCTTCCAGCTTCTTCGTATCAGCCGG
>DATLGQ010000136.1:0-6711 GCA_035540435.1 Fimbriimonadaceae bacterium | reverse complement strand
GGGTGGTCGTTCACTCAGGCAGCTAGACGAGCTTCCCCAAGTTCGGTGAGCCATGCCACAATAGAAGCATGGCCGGCCACTCGAAGTGGAAGAACATCCGCATCCGCAAAGGCAAGCAGGATGCCATTCGGGGCAAGATCTTCACCAAGATCAGCCGGGAGATCATCGTCGCCGCCCGCCTGGGCGGCGGCGATCCTTCCGGAAACCCGCGCCTGAGGCTCGCCATCGAGAAGGCCCGAGAAAACTCGATGCCGGCCGACAACATCAAGCGCTCGATTCAGCGTGGCACCGGCGAGATCGAAGGGGCCTCGTATGAGGAAGTCACCTACGAAGGCTATGCGCCAGGTGGCGCGGCCGTGATCGTGGAGTGCTACACCGAGAACCGCACCCGCACCGTCGCAGACGTGCGACACGCGTTCTCAAAATCCGGCGGCAACTTGGCCGAAAACGGCTCCGTCAGCTGGCAGTTCAAGCATGTAGGGCAGATCACGGTCCCGCGCGATGGGCTCGACGAGGACGAGCTGACACTTCAAGCGCTGGAAGCGGGCGCGGAGGACGTATCTTCCGACGAGGAGAGCTTCTACATCGAGACCACGATCGAGAACTTGCACCGCGCGAACGAAGCATTGGAGCAGGCGGGCATTCGGGCGAGCGACGTCGGCTTGACCTACATCGCGACCAACAAGACGGACCTAAAGGACGAGGATTATCCCAAGCTCCTGCGCCTCCTTGACATGCTCGAGGACCTCGACGACGTCCAAGAAACGTACGTCAACGTCGACATCCCGGAGGCGATGCTTCAAGAGGCTTGAGCGCCGGCAACCGCCTTCCCATAGCGGTGCTTCTGATGATTGGCGCGAACATCCTGGCCGCGTTCGTCCTCATCTACCAGCCGGGACTCGTCTCCACCCTGGGATTCGATCCTTCGGCTCCGACTGCACAGGATGCGGTCACTTCGCTGTTTCTCCATGCGAACCTGGTCCACCTCGCCGCGAACATGCTGTTCCTGGCCGCGGTCGGGCCGTCGGTGGAGTTGTCTACCGGTAGCGTTCGATTCGTTCTGGTCTACTTCGTGGGTGGCCTCGTCGGAGTGGCGGCGTTCTGGGCGATGTCCTCTCGCTATGGGAGCCCCGTCTTGATAGGGGCCAGCGGAGCGGTCGCAGCGGCAGCAGCGTATTATAGTGTGCGCTACAGCTCGCTGAAAGTTCCGCTCGCACCTGGATATGCCGTCCCTGTATGGAGCGTTACAGCCGCGTGGGTCCTGCTGCAGATTGCCGGTGGTTGGCGCGGCGAGGGAGCCGTTTCGTACTGGGCGCATGTCGGCGGCTTCACGGCTGGGCTGGCGTTGAGCTTGATCTACCGGGCCCCCTCCTTTCAGGCCGTCGAAGAGCGGGCCAGGCTACTTCGGGAAGCCGGCGACCGTAGCACCGGCGCAGCGCTGGCCGAGGCCCGTCGACGATTGACCGAAGCTCCCCGGGATCCCCAGGCTCTCCTTGCGAGCATTTCGGCCTTCCGCCAACTGGGGGATAGGGAGGAGGAGGCAAAGAGCCTGGTCGAACTGCTGGCGGCTGACCCCCATTGCGACGAGCCCGCTGTGCTTGCCCGGCTGGTGGTTCTGGGTGCGGCGCACCTTGTGCCCAGCCACCGGCGCGTGGTGTGCGCGGAAGCGGTTCGGGACGAGGATCCCGAACTCGCGCGGTTGTTACTCGAAAGCGTGGCGCGGGGTCCGGTGGAAGACGGCCAGCGCCCCGAGGCGATCCTCGCCCTGATCGCGCTCGAGCACGATCGCGATCCCGCGCAGGCTCGGGCGTGGATGGAAATCCTTCATCGAGAGTACGCCCTGCATCCTGCGGCCGATTTGGCCAGGCGCCGGGGGTGGGAGCCGTGAAACGATGGTGGCGTTCCGTGCGCCCGTACGTCCTGAGCGGGCTCATCTACGCGATCGCTCGCTCCATCGGTCTCACCCTGCGAATCAGGACGATCGGCTATCGCGAGGTCGAGGCCATTCCGGGAGGAAAGATCTACGCGGGGTGGCACGGAAGGACGCTCATCGCCGCGAACTTGTTCAAGGGCAAGGGGGTGTGGACGATCATCAGCCAGTCGCGGGATGGTGAGATGCAAAACCGGATCTTCAAGAAGTTCGGCTTCAACACGATCCGAGGCAGTACCGGACGCGGCGGTGTGCGGGCCGCCGTGGAGGCGATCAAGGTGCTCAGGCAGGGCGCCACCATGGCTTTCACTCCGGACGGTCCTCGCGGGCCCTCGGGAGTCGTGCAGGGAGGGATCATGCTGATGGCGCAAAAAGCGGGCGCAGCGCTGGTGCCGGTTGGCGTTTCTGCGCGTCCCCGATGGCTTGCGCCGACATGGGACCGCTATCTGGTCCCTTGGCCCTTTGCCCGAGCGATCATGATCTTCGGCGATCCGATCGATGTACCACAGGAGGCCAGCGAAGAGGAGTTCGAGGCGATTCGCCTGCGATTCGAATCTGAGATGCACCGGCTGGAGAGGGAAGCCGAGGCGGCTATGGGGTATCCGGGAACCGGCGCATGATCGATACCCACTGCCACTTGAACTTGCCCGATGCGTTCCCGAATCCTGTCGATGCGCTCGATGAGGCGGCGGCTGGGGGCGTGCGGGCGTGCGTGATCGTCGGGATCGATCGAACCAGCAACGAACGGGCCGTGCAGATAGCCGAGGCAGATTCCCGGGCGTACGCGGTCGTGGGATGGCATCCGAACAACGCGGCGTCTTACGATCCGGCGGCTCTGCGTCATCTTGAAGAGCTGCTGGCACACCCCCGGGTGCTCGCGCTGGGCGAGATCGGTCTCGACTTCCACTGGGACTTCGCGACGCGGGAGCAGCAGGAACGTTGTCTGTTGGACCAACTGGAGCTGGCCGAGAGCGCGGGAGTCCCGGTGGTGTTTCATTGCCGGAAGGCCTACCCGGACCTCTTGGAACTGCTGGAAGTACGGGCGGTCCGCTGTCGATACGACTTCCACTGCTTTTCGGGCACCGCGGACGAAGCTCGGCGAGCTCTCGACCTGGGCGGCTACCTGGGCTTCGACGGGCCGATCACCTACAAGAACGCGCGCGAGACGAGGCAGGTGCTGGCGTCGATGCCTCGGGACCGCATCCTGATTGAGACCGACAGTCCTTACCTGACGCCGGAGCCCCTCCGTGGCAAGCCCAACAAGCCGGCATACCTGCCGCTCGTGAATGCCGCCGTCGCGTCGACCCTTGGCATCCCCGCCGATGCGGCGGCCAAGTTGACGAGTTCCAACGCCGAACGCTTCTTCGGCCTGCCGCAGTAGACTCTTGCGCGTGGCGTATCGGGACTTCCAGCACTTTCTCGACGTTCTCGAGACGCGAGGCGAGCTGAAGAGGATCAGCGAGCCGATCAGCCCCTACCTGGAGATCACCGAGATCGCCGACCGAGTGATGAAGGCCGGGGGCCCGGCGCTCCTGTTCGAGCGACCAGTCGGACCACCGCACCGCTTTGGCACCGAGAACCCTCGAAGCGCGGTCATGGGCGAGCCGTCGATCCATACGCCCCGACGGCACGGCACCCGGATCATTCGTGCCGGCGTCGAGCGAAGCGTGCCCCGGGTCGAGTACCAGATGCCCGTCGCCATCAACACCATGGGCTCGAGACGGCGGATGTCCCTCGCCCTCAGCTGCGAGGACTTCGAGGAGCATGCCCATCGGATCGCGGCGCTGCTCAAGCCGGAGGCGCCGAAGGGGCCGATCGAGGCCATCAAGATGCTTCCCAGGCTCTTCGGAGAAGTGCGGCACGCCCCCCCGAAGTCGGTCGGTTCGGGCGGATGCCAGGAGATCGTCATGCAGGGAGATGAGATCGATCTTACGAAGCTGCCCGTGCTCACTTGCTGGCCGGAGGACGCGGGACCTTTCATTACCCTGCCGCTGGTCTTCACGCACGATCCGGAGACGGGCAAGCGGAACGTCGGCATGTACCGAATCCAGGTGTACGACAAGAACACGACTGGCATGCACTGGCAGATGCACAAGACCGGTATGCGGCACATGGAGGCTGCAGGATCCCAAGGCAAGCGAATCGAAGCATGCGTTGTGCTGGGCGGCGACCCCGCGTACACCTTCAGCGCGATCGCGCCCTTACCCCCGGGCATCGATGAGATGCTCTTCGCAGGCTTTCTCCGACGCGAGAACGTGCGGTTGGTGAAGGCGAAGACGGTGGACATCCAGGTGCCTGCCGATGCCGAGATCGTGCTGGAAGGTTACGTCGACCCTTCGGAAAGACGACCTGAGGGGCCCTTTGGCGACCACACCGGCTACTACTCCCTCCAGAGCGACTTTCCAGTCTTCCACGTCACCTGCGTGACCCAGCGAGCCAAGCCGGTGTATCCGGCCACCATCGTCGGGATCCCTCCCATGGAGGATGCGTGGATGGGCAAAGCGGTCGAGCGGATATTCCTGCCCATGATCCGCCTTACGCTGCCGGAGCTCGTCGATATGAACCTGCCGGTGGAGGCCTGCTTCCACAACGTCGCCTTCGTCAGCATCAAGAAGAAGTTCCCGGGCCACGCGTACAAGGTGATGAACGCCATCTGGGGGCTCGGCGGGCTCTCGTTCACCAAGTTCGTGTTCGTTTTCGACGAGGATTGCAATGTGCAGGACTTCGGCGAGGTTCTATTCCGGATCGGCGCCAACACCGATCCGGGGAGGGATTCGATTCTGTCCCGCGGCCCGGTCGATCAGCTCGATCATGCATCGGTGGCTGAGGGCTTTGGGGGCAAGATCGGGTTCGACTGCACCCACAAATGGCCCGGCGAGAACGGCTTCAGCCGCGACTACCCGAAGCTGATCAAGATGGCGGACGACGTGAAGGCACGTGTAGACGAGCTTTGGCCAAGGCTGGGCCTGTAGCTTCTTGCTTACTGACCTGCGGTCGCGTCCTTGCTGAAGAGCGACCCTCGTTCGAGTCTCTTGTAAAGCTCGACCTCGCTGATGACCTCCCGCCCTTTCGCATCCTCCTGCTTCAAATCGATGGGCCGCCAGTCCTTGCCGTCGCGCACCATCATCTTCTCCGCGATCGGCTCCTCGGTGATGCGTCCGTCGGACCACAAGTAGAGGTAGAAGCCGAAGGGTTCGTATTCGTAGCGCCGACCCCGAAAGATCCTTCCCTGGTTGCGCTGGTAAGTCCAGCTCGAAAGCCACTTGACCGGCCTTTTGGGAAAGGGCTCCTTCGAGTTGCACCATTCAAAGCCGTAGCTGACGTTCAAGGGAATCGGCTCACCTTGCGCGAGGGTCCGTTGAAGCTGCTCATTATCCGCGTACCGCACGTCAGGGTTCACATAGTCGTCTTCGTTCAAGTCGACGATTCCGGCTTTTCCGGCATCCAGGAGCTCCCACGGCGTTGCCGGCAGCCTGAGGTACCTCGCTCTGAAAGTCATCAGCGCGGCATGAATGCGCCTCATGTCTTTGCGAGCGTTCTCCGGATCGCCGAACGTGCTCCCGCTCTCGTTCAGAATCAGCCCCTCCGGCGGGATTGGCTTCCCTTCGTGGGTATTGAGGAACGTCTGCTCCGCCCGCCACCGCGAGTAGATCTCGTACGAGAAGCCAGCGGCCACCACACCCAAAACGATTGCCACCAGCCCTTTCCAGTGGCGGAGCTTCATGCGCCGCCGCCCGTCAGGCCACAGTCTCCGGCAGGCTGTGATCCGCATTCCGAGGATGGCGTGCAGCCTGTTGAGAAGACATTCCGCTGCAGCGTAACGTAGCAGCGGTTGGTGCCGTTGGTCGTGTACCACTGCTGCTTCTTGTCGCAATCCTTGAAGACATTCCCATCCGTGCGGCAGCAGCAGGCCACGCACTTGTACCAATCTGCACTGGTGTACCAAGGGGAGGCACACGTCTGGCTGGCGCATTGTTCGTCGGTACCCGAGGGGTAAGCAGCTCTAGCATTCGTCAGCAGCAGAAACGCGAACGCCATAGCGAAGGAAACGAGAAAAAGTGACGTAGGCTTCATTACTTTCACCTGTCCTATTGTAAGCCCCCCGCTCGTGCAATAGTAGATCTCTTTCTACACTCTGCGGCACGTGAAGGTGGCGCTCCAGCCGCTCTCGCCATGGACGCAGCTTTGGTGGCGGACCTGGCAATCCTGCCGGATCGACCGCAACAATGGCAGCCGCCATAAGGAGCAGGCCCGGAGGGGCCCGATCATTTCACTAGCCCAAGTCTTTGCGAGGGATGTGCACGGATGCCTGAGTTCTCCTGGGGAAAGTTTCTTCAAAACGTCGACGACCTGAACCTGCCAGACCTGCCGGAAGGACCGGACCCGATCGACGCGGCGGCCGAGCGGCTGGTGCCATCCAACATCAAGAAGCAGTACAAGCTGGGCGAGATCCTGCTCGCCAATCGGCTGATCACCCAGGAGCAGCTGGAACAGGGCCTGAAGGCGGCGGTCGAGGCGGGCATCCCGCTGGGAGAAGCGCTCGTCTCGCTCGACTTCGTCAAGGAATCGCTGATGGTCAAGGCGTTGGCGGCGCAAAAGAACGTCTCCGCCTGGCATCTCGACACCGATCCGCCGACCCAGGAAGCGCTCGCGAAGGTTCCTGCCAACATCTGCCGCGCGAACCTGGTGCTGCCGGTGAAGGTCCATGGTGGCCGCCTCATCCTGGCGATGCGCAACCCGGAGGACATGGGTGCGATCGAGCTGGTGCGCAACATCACCGG
>DATLGQ010000135.1:0-22191 GCA_035540435.1 Fimbriimonadaceae bacterium | reverse complement strand
GGGTCCTCCTGCTCATGGGCGTGCTCATGGTCTCGGGGATCGAGAAGCCGGTGAACGTTAATCGTTTAGGGGCCGTCGCCAAAGACCGGCCTGCAGACAAGGCGGGCCTCAAAGAGGGCGACACGATCCTGTCGGTCGATGGGCGGCCCGTCGGAAACTTCTACGAGATGCTGGCGGTGGTAAGGGACCAACCTGGCAAGCCACTTCGGTTCACCTACGTCCGCGAGGGTCGAGAGGCGACGACGACCATCACTCCGGAGGCGGATAAGGCTCCCAGCGCGGTGCTCGATGCAGACCTGGAGCCAACGGGCGAGACCCGCGTCCAAGGCAAGATTGGCGCTTCGCCGCCCGTGAAGAAGGAGCGTCTCGCCCTGGGACCGGCATTCAAGCATGCGGTCGTTCAGCCATGGATGATGGCCAGCCAGCTCTTTGGCAACTTCCTCAAACCGGCGACGCTTCAGGAGAACGTCGGGGGCATCGCCACGATCGCCGCCTATACCGACCAGGCTGCCAGACGGGGGCTTGAGCCAGTGTTCATCCTGGCAGCGATGCTGTCCATCTCACTGGGCATCTTCAACCTACTGCCGATCTACCCCCTCGACGGGGGGCAGATGATGGTCGCGGTGGCTGAGATGTTCCGCGGTGGCAGGCGCCTGAGCATGCGGGTGCAGAACGCGGTGAGCACCCTGGGATTCGCGATCATCTGCATGTTGATTCTGTTCGTGCTTGTCGTAGATGCCCGTCGGTTCGCCGGCGCCAAAGATTCGCCGAGCGAGAAGCCGGCGCCCGCCGAGCGGGCAGCCGAGAAGCCGGACAAGTAGCCAAGCGTCGCAAAGGGGCTCCCGAACACAAGCTGGCGTAGACTGCTCAAAGGCATCATGACCGTCGAGCAGCTCAAGCCGGTGTTCCTGGACACGTTCCGCCGCTTTGGGGAGGATCGAGCCACCAGCATCGCCGCCTCGCTGGCGTTCTACGCGATGCTGTCGATATCACCGGTCCTGGTGCTCGCCGTGCTCATCACCGGCATGGTCCTGGGCGAGGAGTCTGCCAGGACGGCGCTGCTGGAGCAGGTACAGGACATGATCGGCCGACAGGGCGCGGAGTTCATCGAGTCGCTTCTCGTGAACCAGACCCTGAACCAGAACGGCTTCTGGCCGGCGCTGCTCAGCATCGGCGTGATCCTTTTCGGCGCAAGCGCGTTGTTTGTCCAGCTCCGGGACGCGGTCCATGTCATTTGGGGCGAGGCTCCGTCCCGATCCGGCGTGCTTGCGATGGTGGTCCAACGGCTGGTAGCGGGCGTGATGGTGGTGGTTTTCGGGCTAGTCGTTCTGGCGTGGCTGGGGCTTGAAACCTTCTTGGCTTATTGGAAGCCGGGCGGCGTTGGCTCCTCAATCTGGCCGGTGGTGACCGTCCTCATCTCGGTCTGCTTCTTCACCTTCGTGGCCGCGGCCTGGATGAAGTACCTGGTGCCGGAGCGGTTGAGCTGGGGCGACGTTTGGCCGGGCGGCCTGGTCGTTGCGGTGCTTTTCACGCTCGGGAAGGTCATCCTGGCTCTGTACTTTGCGCTGGCGAAAGTGTCGGCGGCATATGGCTCTGCGGGCGCGATCGTCATATTGCTGCTCTGGATCTACTACAACGCCCAGATCTTCTTCTTGGGGTTGGAGTTCGTGCAGTCGCTGGCGCTCGACCGTCGGCGTCTGCACCCAGAGCGCAAGCGCAAGATCGACGAGAAGAGCGAGCGGAGAAGGGAAGAGCAGGCCGCTTAGACGGAGGTACCGTTTCGGTGGCGTTGCGGCACGGTCGGCAGACTGATGGTGCCGTGCGTGGAGCCGGTGACCCGCAGGAGACGATCCAGGATTACCTTGATCGCGCCGGCAAGTGGAAACGCGACCAGCATCCCGATCGGGCCGAAGAGCGCTCCGCCGGCAAAGATCACGAAGAAGCTCGCGACGGGATGAAGCCCCACGGAGGCGCCGACGACGCGCGCATACACGAGCTGGTCGAAGACCATCATCACCCCAAAATAGATCCCGGTGATGAGGGCGGCGAAGACCCATGAAGAGCCAAGGTTGAAGAACAGATTGCCGGTCTCGCCGCTCAGGCCAGTCACGACGAGGAGGGTCAGCGCATTGATGAATGGCCCCACCAGCGGAATCAGATACACCAAAGCGAACAGAATCGCCAGCAGAATCGAGTAGGGGGCGCCCAGGAGGCTGAGCAGCATCGAAGCTACCAACACATACCAGAGGACTACGACGGTGACGCCTCGCAGGTACTTCACGAATACCTGGCCAACATCGCTCAAGAGGGCAATCGTGTCGGCGCGGATCGAAGGGGGAATCCAAGAGGCGGAGCGCCTTTTGAACTTCTCCATGTCCATAAGGATGAACAGCACGAACAGGGGGGTGAAGATCAGAAGGAGGAGCTTTGATCCGGCTCCCGCCACCACACCGACGATCCCGTTGAAGAAGTTCTGGGCGTACTCGGTGAGCTCACGCTGATAAGGCTTGACGGTTTGGTCGATGATCGCTTCGCGGGTGTGGGGAAGGCCCAGGCGCATCAGGGTCGGCCTGAGCTGCTCCAGCATCTGCTCGAGCTGATCCGGCTCCGGTGGCCGTAGTTGCTCCTGGGGCTGCCACTTGACGAAGTAGTTCTGGCGCTCCGATGCGCGGGCGAGGTTCGAACTGAACGTCTCGAGACGATTACCGAAAGCGGCCAACTGGCGGCCCACTACGGGAGTGAGCCAGACACCGATGGCGACCATGAAGCCAAAGAAGAGGATGAACACCAGGGCGACAGCGGCGCCACGGGAAAAGCCGCGCAGCCTGAGCTTGCGGATGGTGGGATCGAGAAGGCCGCTGATGAGGAAGGCGAGGATGAAGGGAAGAAGGATCCCCCGCACCAGATACAGAAACGCGAAGGCGGCCAGTACGATGGCCGCCCACAGCGCGATTCGCCAACCTACCATCGGCGGGTGAATCTAGGCGCCGATCTGCTCGACGTCGCCGCCGGCCAGCTCGTCGCTCTTCTTGGCTCGCCGCTCGGCAACCCACTCCTCGGTTTTGCCTTTGAGCTCCTTGAACTTGTCAGCAAGGTCATGCCTCACTTCCGAGCCCGACTTGGGTGCGAACAACAACCCCGCGGCTGCTCCGATCAACGCACCAAGTCCAACGCCTGCAAGCATGTACAGCATCACGTTCTTGTCATCGTGCTGCTCATTCGTCATTGCTCTACCTCCGTGCATGTCCATTTTACGCATAAAGCTAGACGCCATGCAGATGTATCGGTTGCGTGCGCCTGAGGGAGCAGCTTCGAGCGGGCGCTTCTGGGGAATGATGAGAAGAAAGTGGCCTCAGGATCGTCCTAAGTGCAGGCCGGCGATGCTCGGCTATTCATGGAGGAACAACAAGCAAGATGCTGATGAGATGGATCGTGCCCACGCTGCTGGGCGCAGCGTGCTTTACCGCGGCCACGCCCGCCGACGCGCAAGTGACTCAATCCAGCGGGATCTCCCTGCGGGCTGGGCTCTTCTTCCCAAGCGACAGTGCCGCGCGCGACGAGGGTGCCAGCTGGTTCGCTTTTGGCGCCGATTACCGGCTCGGCGACCTCCAGCTGGGCATGACCCCCGGCTACACCGCGCACCTGTCGTTGTCCGCCGACGTCTTCAGCAAGGGCGACTACCGGAACGTGCCGGTCCTTCTGAACTACGTCGGCCGGACGAGCGAGTTCTACTACTCGGCGGGCGCCGGCTTTGGGTTCGGCCGGGTGGCGGGCGAGGCGAGGACGAGGTTCGCCTACGCGCTCGGGGTCGGATACGACTTCATGCAAGGCGCGATGCCGCTGTTCGCGGAGGCCAAGTACTTCGGCAGCAGCGACTCCGCCCTCAACGGATTTGCCGTCTTCGTTGGGATCCGGCTCTAGTAGAGAATAGGTCACACGGGCGCGGGAGACTCCGAGCTTGCTCGCCCGAATCTCTAGACCAACCGGTTCAAGAATGCGTGGAGGTAGTACCGGGAGGCGCCGATGTAGTCCAAGAAGTCGAGCGCCATTCCAGTATCACTCGACCGAACGACAAGCGCCAGTATCCGTACGTGTTCTCCAGGCCGTAGGACGGCCTCGACTTCGACCAAGCTCCCCGGAGGAAGTGGGTTCGAAGTCGCCACCCACGCGCCTCCCAGGCTCAAATCTTCGGTCTGGACCTCGAAGCAGCTGAAGCGGATCTGGCCCTCGCGCTCGGCCACGGCACGGAGAGACAGCACGACACTCGCCATGTACCTTGGGTAGCGGCGACGGTCCACCTCTTCCCAGCCGTAGTGAAGGGCCTCGACACGCCAGGCTTGCTCGTCCTGGGTTGCGGCCCGCACTTCGGCCTCCGCCCGAGCAAAACGTCCTTCTCGCTGAAAGATCATCATGACCCGGCGGCCTTCCTTGAGGAGCGCGGTGTGGGGGTCGGTGGAGCTCAGCGTGAAGGGCTTCAAGCTCGAAATCTCGCTTCCGACGATGTGTGCGCGGCCCTCATCGTAGAAGACCAGGTTGACGGCGGCGCCGGGGCGCACCATCTCCACACCGGGAAACGAACCACTCACATCCTAGGTTTTCGGCAAAACTCTGACGTTTTCGATACCTGGCGTTGATGGCTTCGCTGCGAAAGCAGGATTCGGCATCCGAAGTGTCGAATGCATGCATCCTATGGCTCACGCCGCGCCTCGACGCCTGCCCCTGCACACCAAGATCCTCATCGGGCTGCTGCTTGGCGCGGTTTTTGGAATCCTGGCCCAAGTCTGGATCGGCGACCGCGTCATGGAGGCTTTTGGACGCGAGTTCACCCTCAAGAGCATTGCCGAGGACTACGTGCGCCCGGTGGGCAGAGTCTTCCTGTATCTGATCTTCATGATCGTCGTGCCGTTCCTGTTCTCCGCGCTCGTTCTGGGAGTGGCCGAGATCGGAGACGCCAAACGAATCGGACGGGTGGGCATGCGATCGCTGCTGATGACGGTCCTGCTGAGCGGCATCGCGGTGCTGCTCGGGCTGGCAGCCGTGTATGTTTTTGACCCTGCGGGCAACTTGACGACCGAGCAGCGCGCCAACTTGCTGGCATCCTACAGCAGCGAGAAGGATGCCAAGGCCAATCTGGCGCGGGCGGAGACGCCGCCGGACGATCCGCCTCTGCTTGGCTTCATCCCTCAAAACCCGGTCAAAGAAAGCGTCCGGGCGTTGGAAGGCGGCCTGCTCCCCTTCATGTTCTTCGCATTGGTGTTCGGGATCGCTTTGGCATCGGTCGATCCCGAGAAGGGTCTGCCGGTGCGGCAGTTGCTTGAGGGGCTTTTCGCGGTCAGCCTGAGGATCATCGACTACGCCATGGCGCTGGCGCCGTTCGGGGTCTTTGCGTTGGTCTTCTACGCGGCCGCCGTCCTGGGCATTCCGTTGCTGCTTGCGGTGGGCAAGTATGTTTTGGTGGTGCTGGGCGCGCTTGCGCTCCATCAGTTCGGGACCTACAGTCTGGCGCTGAGGTTCATTGCCAAACGGAACCCGCTCGAGTTCTTCCGGCAGATTCGGGTGGTGATGCTCACGGCCTTTGGAACGAGCTCGTCGAACGCGACGCTCCCGACCGCTTTGAAGGCTGCGCAGAACGAGGTTGGTCTTCCACGGGATATCAGCTCCTTTGTCCTGACGGTGGGCGCGACCGCCAACCAGAACGGCACGGCGTTGTTCGAAGGCATCACCATTCTGTTTCTGGCGGACATGTTCGGGATGGACCTGACAACGGGGCAGCAACTGATGGTGATGGGCCTGGCAATCGTGGCCGGCATCGGCACCGCGGGTGTGCCGGGGGGTGCGTGGCCCATGATCGCCGTGATCCTCGTGCGGCTTGGCGTCCCGGCGGAGGCGATCGGGCTTGTGCTCGGCGTTGATCGCATCTTGGATATGAGCCGGACGGTGCTCAACGTCACGGGCGACATTACGATCGCTGCCTGCGTGTCGCAGATGGAAGGCAGGGGTTCGGAGGTTCCCGAAGAGGCGCTTTCAGGTTAACTGGTTAGCTACACCATGCTGTCCTGTTTGCTGTTCGTTGGAGTCACCCAGGTGACCGCGCCCGAGTTGCGGGCATGGGGATTCGACACGATAGAGCAGATTCGCCGCGACCTGTACCTCTCGCCGCGAAGGCTGTATGCGGAGTCGACCAAGGTGGGGGCGCCTCCCGCGCAGCCGGCCTTCCATTGGCCTGCGGGAGTCCAGCTGTCGGCGCTCAACGCTGCGGCACGCCTCCACAAGAAGTACCTCCCTTGGGCGGTGGAGTACGGGGAGGCGATGCGTGCGTATTGGCGACCGGCGGAGCAGGCGCCCGAGGTCGCTGGCCGCCGGTTGGGAGGATTCGACGTACTGCCCCTCCCGAAGGAAAGCGACCGATACTACGACGACAACGCCTGGTTCGTCCTGGCTTATGCAGAGACCTTCGAGATCAGCGGCGATCCACGGTTCCTGCGCTGGGCGGAGGAGGCGTTCGAGTTCGTGATGAGCGGGTGGGACGAAAGCCTGGGCGGCGGGATCTACTGGCGGGAGAGCGACCGCGCCAGCAAGAACACTTGCAGCAACGCGCCGTCGGCGGCAGGAGCGCTGGAGCTGTACCGCCTAACGGGGCAAAAGCGCTATCTCCAAGACGCGTTGCGCATCTATGCCTGGACCAAGGCGCACTTGCAGGACCCGTCGGACGGCCTCATGTGGGACGCGCTCGCCAACAGCGGCCGCATCGACCGCACGAAATGGACCTACAACACGGCTCTGATGATTCGGTCGGCCACCGCTATCGCCGATCTTCTCCCCCCGACTCAGGCATCGCGGTACAGGCAGGATGCGCGGAGGATGATCGAGAGCGCCATCGGCCGATGGGGAAGACCCGGAGGCGCGATCGCTTGCGATGCGGCATTCGCTCATCTCCTCACCGAAGCCATTCTCTTGGCCAACAAGACCGAACGGTCCCAGACGTGGCGGGACTTCGTGCTGACAACGCTCGGTTGGTTGCGATCGAACGGGCGCGACAGGCTCGGTCGTTATCCGAAGCGGTGGAACCAGGCCCCCGGAGCAGCGCTTGAGGAGGTGCATCTCATGCACCAGGCGAGTGCGGCCCGAGCGTATCTGTATGCGGCTTTTGCCGCCGACGGAGCGGGCTAGGCCGCCTTCTTGACCGCTGCCACCAGATCCTGTTTGGTCATCTTGCTGCGGCCCTTGATGTTCTTTTCCTTCGCGATGTTGTAGATCTCGTCGCGCGTCCTTTCCTCGATCGCCAGGTTGGGGTTTCCCGTGCCCTGGGTGCGCGTGTTGGGCGTCCTTCCTTCCTTCCGACGCCCCTTGTTCACCGTTCGAGCGGCGATCTCTTTGGCTTTCGGCTCTGGTACGCCGCGCTCTTCGGCGCTCTCCTTGATGTGCTCGTACTTGCGCTCGTCCTTGTTGCTCCAGCCTCTCATGCGCCCTTAGACCCGAAAGGTCCGGCGCAGGTTCGAGTGGAACCTACACCGCCTCGAGCGTGATCTGTTCGTTGGTGTAAACGCAGATCTCGCCCGCGATACGCATGGCCTCTCGCGCTACAGCCTCGGCGTCCATATCGGTGTTCGCCACGAGGGCCCGCGCCGCCGCCAGCGCGAATGGCCCGCCTGAACCAATGCCGGCCACCCCGTCGTCCGGTTCTATCACGTTGCCGTCGCCGCTGATCAGCAGCATGCCCTCGGTGTCGGCCACCAGCATCAGGGCGTTGAGGTGACGCAGGATCTTGTCGGTCCGCCACTCCTTGGCGAACTCCACTGCCGCCCGCCGCAGGTTTCCGCCAAAAGCCTCTAGCTTCGACTCGAACTTGTCTTGCAGGGCCTGCGCATCCGCGACGGACCCGGCGAACCCACAAACGACCTTCCCCGCGGCCAGTCGCCGCACCTTTTTTGCCCGGTGCTTGAGGACGGTTGCCTCTCCCAGGGTCACCTGGCCATCGGCCGCGATCGCGGTCTTGCCGTCCCGCCGCACCCCGACGACCGTCGTGGATCGAATCATGTGCGGCAGTTTACACACGAGCCCCGTACTTACCATCAGGTTGCTGCTGAGAACCCATATGATCCTTCGGCTCTGCGCCTTCGGCGGAGCCCTGCTCTTGGGCGCGCTCGGCCTCTGGCTGGGCTTGCGGGGCGATGTCGGCAGCGCCCACGTCGGTTTGCTCATGGCGGCGATCGTGCTCCTGATCGTCAGCGGCGTCCTGGCGGTGGCTGCGCTGCGCGAGCAGGAGGCCGAAATCCAGCATTACGAGGAGCAGGCGTCCCTTTTGGAAGCCCAGCTCGATCAGCAGCAGCATAGCGTCGATAACCTGGCGGACGGACTCGATGTGGCCATCCTCGTCTGCGAGCCGAAGGCGAACATCGTGTACGCGAATCACAACGCGCGTGAGATCTTTCGCCTCGACGGGCGCCGGGGCCGCTCGGTACTGGCGGTGACGCTCTCGTACGATCTCGAGCAGCTGGTGACCGAGGCGTTTCGCACGCGTGAGCCTCAGGAGCGGGAGCTTGCCTTTACGTATCCGGAAGAGCGGGTCGCGCGGGCCCGAGCGTGGACGGACCCCAGCGGGCTCCGGGCGTTTCTAGCAGTTCACGACATCACGCCTCTTCGGCGGCTCGAGAGGGTGCGCACCGACTTCGTCGCGAACGTGTCGCACGAGTTGAGGACGCCCCTCAGCGTCATCCGGGCGATGGCGGAGACGCTGCTCGAGGAGGCTGATCCCAAGGGAGAGCTGGGCGGCAAATACTTGCCGAAGATCATCGAGGAGGTGGACCGGCTTTCGCTCATCGCGAACGATCTCCTCGTGCTCAGCGTGGCCGAATCCAATCCGGTGCGCAAGCAGGCATGCGACATCGCGGACGTCTTCCGCAACGTCACGTCCCAGCTCCAGCGCAAGGCTTCGGACAAGGGGCTCGAGCTCTCCTATGAAGGTCAAGGCAGCCTTCTCGTGGAGGCCAACCCAGCTCAGATGACTCAAGTCGCTTTCAACCTGGTGGACAATGCCCTGAACTACACCCCTCAGGGGAAGGTGCGTGTTTTGGTCGACCCGCCACACGATGGCAGAGCCCGTATCTCGGTTAGCGACACCGGCATCGGCATCGCCAGCGAGCATCTGCCGAGGATCTTCGAGCGCTTCTATCGCGTCGACAAGGGACGCTCGCGGGCATCTGGTGGGACGGGACTTGGACTAAGCATCGTGAAGCATATCGTTGAGTCGCATGGCGGCAGCGTCGGCGCCGAAAGCGAGCTGAACGTGGGCTCGACTTTCATCGTGGAGCTTCCGGTGGGCGACCCCGGCAGGGGACTCACCTAGGCGCCTGCGAGTTCCAGCGTCTGCTGCACGGAGCCGATGCTTTCCTCCGACAGGCGTCGGTACGCCAGGCGCGCCAGCTTCTGGAGGTTGACCACGTCCTCGCGGTTATAGGCGATCAGGGTTTCCAAGGCGGAGGTCCTTCCAAAACGCGCGTATTGTCGCCAGAGCCGGACTGCATCGAGTCCAGACAGACCGGCCGTCTCCGGCGAGCGCTGGATGCCCGCCTCACGCTCGATCTTCTTGAGGCCCCCCTTGAACCCGATGCGCTTGAGGGTCGGGCACAGGTCGATGTGAATCTGATCGAATTGAAGCCCAGGGAACCGCTTCTGGAGCATTGGAAGATCGAAGCCAGCGCCGAAGAACGTCACGATCAGCGAGAAGCGGGAAATCAGGTCGCGGAAGTTCTCTAGGTTCTCACCCTTGATCAGGCAGGTGAATTCGCTTCCGTCGTAAATGCCGATCATCGTGACCGCATCGGCGCCCGCGCCACCCTCCGTTTCGATGTCGAGGTAGGCGCACGAGTGCTCGAAATGGGGAAAGGCGCGCCACGCTTCGGCCATGCCGAGCCCCTTCTGGAAGTACTGATGCCGCCCTTCTTGCAGGCACTCGTTCGAGCGCTTCAACTCGTCGCAGGCGACGGTGCGACACGCGGAGCCGATCGAATAGCTGAGGGGCGAGGAGAGGTAGGTCGACCAGTCCCGGCACCCCTGACTCCACAACGATCGCTCGGTGGTGCGGCCAATGCCGGGAACGTGAACAAATGTCTGCGGGAGCACAAGTTATGGACGTGGAGGCGGCGGGTTTTGACCCGGCTTCCTTTCCGTCGGAGTCACTCTCGGCCGCATGGCGTTCGGAATGGGGACGGTCGAACCGTGGGGAGACCAGAAGCGCACTTCGGTCGAACCTTCTTCCGTGTAGGTGCCGGTATTCAGGTTTTCATCGAACTCGCCGTACAGTCGGGCGATGCCGAAGCCGCGGAAAGTGCCTTTCATGTCCTTGCCGAACCACTGAATCGCGTCGAACTTGCCGTAGACGCTCATAGAGCCGGTGCCGAAGTAGACGGTGATGTTGTTCTGCTTTCGATCGATCTCCTTCCGGATCTGGCCCGACGTGACGCTGGCGGTTCCTTGGAGGCCGCGGATCAGCAGAGTGCCGCTAAAGCTGACGTCGAGGCGCCCTTCAGCCGCGCGGGAACGGTCGCGCAGGATCTTGAAGCTGCCGAGATTGGTCTGGAAGTTCAGTCCGCCCCAACTGGAGGGGTCCATAGGCTTGCTGTCGGCGGCCGCGCGAGTTTGGGCGATGACCGCGCCGGCGACTATGACCGCGGCCAAGGGTGCGAGGATTCTGATCGATCTCATGGTGGTGGCTGGAGGCTATTCTACCGTCGACAAGGGCTCAGAGTTGGTTAGGGCCGAGTACAATCTTCGAGCATGAAACCGGGCCTCCTGCTCTCGATCGTGCTGGGCTCAGCAGCCTTGGCGGCGATGGTGTTTGCTTTTCTGAACAACGCCAGCCCGTACGTAACGGTTTCCGAAGCAAGAAATGTCGAGGGTAACAACCTGCATATCGTAGGTGACATCGTGCCAAACACGATGGCTCTCGACATGCGCGCAAGCACCTTGAACTTCTCGATCAAGGACAGTGAAGGGGCAGTTGTGCCGGTTAGGTACAAGGGCGCGCCGCCATCGAACATGGGCTCCGTGACGCGCGTAGTAGCGGTCGGAGGCATGAAAGAAGACGCGTTTCAAGCTCACAAGCTCATCATCAAGTGCCCATCGAAGTACGAAGGCGAGCAGGGCGCCAAGAGCTAGCTCTTGACCGATCCCATCCATCTCGATTGGCCCTCAGCGCCGCTATGGTCGGACATAGCCGGAACCGCTGGCCGCGTGCTCATCCTGGGCGGAGGGGTGCTCTTCCTCCTCAGCATCGTGCTGTGGGCGCTGAGCTCGCGAAGGACGGGTCTCGGCCGACTTGGCGCCATTGCGTTCGGAGCCGGCTGCCTGAGCCTGTTCGCAGCCCTGGGTTGTCTGGCTGCGCTCTTCATCGGCGACCAGTTTCAGTACGACTACGTGTTCGCGCGCGCGGATTCGATCAACGCGCTGCAATACAAGATCGCCGGCGTCTGGGCGGGCCAGGAGGGCAGCTTCCTCCTCTGGGGCTGCGCATCGGCGCTCTTCGGGCTTTTCGCCGCCAGGGCAAGCGGAGTCTATCGGCGCTGGTTCACGATCACCTTCGCGCTCTTTCTGGGGGTGCTTTGCGGGATCCTGGCCTACGAGTCGCCGTTCGACATGACTCTCATGGACGGGAAGGCCTTGGTGCCGCCGCGGGGGGCCGGTCTGACTCCCTCCCTCCAGAACTACTGGGTCGTCATCCACCCGCCGGTCATCTTCCTCGGCTTTGGCTCGCTGACGGTCCTCTTCGCCTGGAGCGTGGCCGCGATGATGACCAGGCGTCCTCTCGAGTGGGCTGCACAGGTACGGCCCTGGGCAGTGCTGGGCCTCACGTTGCTGGGCATCGGCCTCTGCATGGGCGGCTTTTGGGCTTACGAGACTCTGGGATGGGGCGGATTCTGGGCCTGGGATCCGGTCGAGAACGTGAGCTTCGTGCCGTGGTGCGTGGCCGCGGCCTTCGTGCACGGCTTGATCGTGCAAAACACCCGGAAAAGGTGGATTCCCACGAACCTGCTTCTGGCGGGTATGCCGTTCCTGCTGTTCGTGTACGGAACCTTCTTGACTCGTTCCGGCTACCTTACGGACGTCTCGGTGCACAGCTTTGCCGAGATGGACTTGTCGGCGCGGCAGCTCCTGCTCTACTTCCTGCTGGCGGCGAGCGTGCTCTTCCTGGGGCTCTGGCTTTGGCGCGGGCGTACGGCGGGCCGGGAGTTCAGGGGACACGAAGAGCCGAGCCTCCAGGGGGCGCACCGCGAAGGGGCGTATCGACTCTCCTCCATGCTGCTGGTCGCCATGGCGGCGGCCACCGCGATTGGGATGAGCGTGCCTTTGTTCATGGCACTCTCCGGTCGCAGTGTCAAGGTGGTCGAGGAAGGGCTCTATCACCAGGTTCTGGTTTGGTTTTTCATCCCCATCATGCTGCTCATGGCGGTGGGGCCGTTCCTGAGTTGGCGCGGCATGTCGCTTCGTGACCTGAGTCTGCGGCTGGTCAACATTCTCAGCCTAGCTGTGGCGATCGTCGGAGTCTCGGTCTTCTTCCTCAAGCGATCGTCTTGGATCGCGTATGCCGATCCGGACGAGAGGATTCCGCTGATGGGGAAGTTCATGGTCCCGGTCATGCCGTGGGTCATGCTGTTGTTCGGGGTCTGCGTGTTTGCGATCGTCGCGAATCTGTGGCGCCTGGCAGAACTCTGGAAGCG
The DNA here is from genome assembly GCA_035540435.1 of Fimbriimonadaceae bacterium. Classification (GTDB taxonomy): domain Bacteria; phylum Armatimonadota; class Fimbriimonadia; order Fimbriimonadales; family Fimbriimonadaceae; genus DATLGQ01. Next base: position 9,475 of record DATLGQ010000135.1, on the reverse strand, counting down.
TTCGAAGCTCGGAGTCGGGGGGCTCCTTTCGCATGTTGGGGTGGCCACGCTCTTGGCAGGGTTGGTCGTCTCGCGGGGCTTCGAGGTGAAGTCGGAGATGCTGACGTTGCCTCGGGGAGGCTCGGCGCAAGGCATGGGCTTCACCGTCAAGTATCTCGGACGCGCCATAGAGACCGACGACTCGATGGAATACCTGTACGACCGCGACAACAAGATCAGGTTCGAAGTCTCGAGCGAGAGTGAGCGCTTCATCGCTTCGCCCGGCATGTTCTACGTGGCCAAGCCGGACCAGGAGCAGCCCGACCAGATGGTGTGGCCCCACATCCACCGCACGCTCTGGCACGACGTGTACTTCACGCTCCGTGGCGAAGCGACGGAAGTTGGTCCTGCCCAGACCCTCAGGCCGGGAGAAACGGCGAAGCTCGGCGACCTGCAGGTGAAGTACTTGAAGATGGTCCGCGAGGGAGAAAGCGGCATGAGCGGAACCCGCTTCGTCGCCGAGCTCGAGGTGACCGATCCCGAGACGGGAGCGACCACCATTGCCCGCCCAGCTCTCGAGCTGGGAGATGGGGGCGCCCGCCCCATCGAGGGGAAGATTGGGGCCGACTACCTCGTATTCCTGCACCGCATGGATGCGGCGACCCGAAGCGTCGACGTCCAGCTCTTCTATTCCCGCCCGTGGTACCCCGTGGAAATCTTCTACAAGCCAATGACCATCCTGGTCTGGGTGGGCACTGGTATCATGGCCGTCGGCGGGTTTCTCACCGCTTGGTATCGTCGCCGACCATCCGCCCCAGTGGCCGACGAGCCGCCCTCGAAGACCCTCGAACGAACTGCCGATGCGCCTGAACCTGTTGCTCAAAGCTAAGCTGCACCATGCCAGGGTCACCTACGCGAACCCCGAATACGTGGGGAGCATCGAGATCGACGGGGACCTCATGGACCGGGTCGGCATTCTCGATGGAGAGATGGTACGGGTCTGGGCGGTCGACCACACGTCCCGCATCGAGACGTACGCGTTCCGTGGGCCCAGCGGCATCATCGGCCTCAACGGCGGCGCCGCCCACTTCTTCCGCCCTGGCGACCGGATCATCATCGCGGCGTTTGCGTGGACAGATGAAGAGATCGTTCCGAGAGTGGTGCTGCTAGACGAGTCGAATCAAGTGGTGCGGGACATGACCCCGTTCAGCATCGTCGGCTGAGGCGCGTGCTCCGGCCACCCGTCGAGCACCTGATAGTCCGCGAGTTGTCCTGGTTCCAAGGATCCCATGAGATCGCCATCTCCATTCGTGTCCGCGCCCCACTGGGTGTAGGCGAGCAGGGCCTCCCAGAGGGTGACGTTTTCCTCGGGGTCGAAACCCGCGGGTCGAGCTACCGCTGTTCGGATGCCGTCCCAGGGATCACCGGCGACGATTGGGCGGTCTGAGCTGAAGCTAAGAGGAATCCCTGCATCGAGCACGCTACGCGCACGCTTGAGCCTCGCGGCCCGCTCCGGGCCGAGCTGCTTGTGATAGGCATGGCCGAGTCGAAACAGAAACTCGGGCTGCATCGTGCATCGGCACCCGAGCCGCTTCAAGCGATCAATCTGCTGGTCGCTCAGGATCATCACGTGCTCGATGCGGTGACGGCGGGCGTCCCCCACAGCCTCGTACGCGTCCATCACGAGATCGACCGCATAGTCGCCGATCGCATGGATGGCGAGAGGGTGGCCGGCGTCGTGGGCGACCCGGACCATCTCCGTGAGCCTCTCGGGCGGGTACATGAGCTGCCCGCTGGTGCCAGGAGTAGGGCCCTGAGGCCCCTCGGTGAGGAAGCGTCCGTAGATGGCCGCAGTCGCGGATGCGATGGCGCCGTCGGCGAAGATCTTGACTCCCGCGACGCGGCATCGATCTGGATCCATGGCCTCGATCTCCTCCCGCACCTGCTCGGGGTCGGCCGCCCGTCTTCCCAGCAGTGGGGACCACTGAAGGTACAAGCGAAAACGCACATCGCTACTGGATTCGCTCGCTCTCCGGTAGGCCCGCAGCTCGGTCAGGAGGTCGAAGCTGCCCGTCATCATGTCGCTCGCGCACCCGATGCCCAGCTTCGACATGTGCTGGGCAGCCGCCCGGATGGCCGTCACCATCTCGTCCTCGGTGGGCTGCGGGGCCGCGGAGCCAACGATCTCCAGCGTCCGCTCGAGCAGCACCCCGTCCGGCCGTCCGGAGGAGTCACGGCGGTACTCGCCTCCCGCAGGGTCAGACGTCTCGCCTGAAACGCCGGCTAGAGCCAGTGCCGCCGAATTGGCCACGCCGGCATGTCCGTTCACGTGCCGAAGCAGAATGGGAACGTTGGTCGAAACCTTATCCAGGTCCCACCGGGTCAGGTGCCCGCCGTCGGCGAACCGCGTCTGGTCGTAGTGCACGGCGTGAAGCCATCTGCCGGCTTCGACACTGGGAAGTCGCTCTCGCACGGCCTGCAACACGTCGTCGCGCGAGCTGCACCGGCCCAGGTGAAGCTTGCCGAGGTCGAGGCCGGTCGGCAGGATGTGACAGTGACTATCCACGAACTTGGGAAGGAGCCACTTTCCGCCGAGGTCATGGCCCTTGTCGGATGCCCCGGCGGGTCTTCGCCAGGTCACCCGCCCATTCTCGACCAGCATGTCCTGCAGGGAACCGTCCAGGCCCCAACGAAAGTTTCGTAGAAGATTGCGCATAGGAGCTACGGCCTATTGTGACCCTGATACGAGCGGATCGCCACGTCCACGATCAGCAGAGCGGCAAGCAGTGCGGCGGAGGCATACAGAGCCGGTCGGGGGGCCTCGATCATCACCAGGTACAGCCCACCACCGGCAACCGCGAATGCGCTGGCCATGACGTAAGCCGAAGCGCCGCGGGAGCCCACCCTCATCAGGTTCACCAGCACCATCAAGCCGCAGAGGCCCATCCCTATGGAGAGAAAGAGTTGGTACTCGCTCAGAGTCATCCGAACCTGGCTCCTGCGACCGCCTCGCGAAAGGGCTCCAGGAACGTATCGAGCCCCGGCGGCGGCGCCATAGTTGCAGCCGCTGAGGCCTCTCGAGCTTCCTTGGCCGTCCGCACGCCCACCAACACCGGATGGCGTTGACACAGATCGGCCAGGACCGCCTGTTCCAAGCTCAGCCCGTAGAACGAGCGGGTGAGATTTGGGAGCCGCCAGAGGCCCGGATCTCGGGTGAAGGAACAGCCACCGCCCCAGTTGAGCGGCCTGCACGTCACCACGCCCGCCCGGCGTTCCTGAGCCAGCGGCGCGAGCACGTCATAGGCGGACTGATCCAGGTGATTGCGAGGCAGGAGGCACAGCTCAAAGGCATCATGAAACTGCCACAGGCCCAAGGCCGCATACGGTGGTCCATCGCAGCAGAGCCCGAGAAAGCCAATCGTGCCGTCTTCCTTGGCAAGCGACAGGGCCTCCAGCGCGCCGGCCACCTGGAACTCCTCGACAGCCGAGCGCACACGCAGGAAAAACACCTCGATGCGGTCACGACCCACCCCACAAAGGGTTTCCAGGAGTTGCGCTTGTACCAGATCGAACGCATGTCGTTGGCTCGTCGCCTCCGCCATCGCATGACCGCCGACTCCGACGAGCGGAGCCTGAGTACCGCGCAGGCATCCTCCCCACAGCGCGGGCTGGCTCGAAATGTCCAGGGGCGCCCCCGTTAGCAGCGCGGCCTCCACGAGAGCGGAGAGCCAATCGTCGTTGGCAGGCGCTTGGGGCGCTGAAAGGCTGAGCCAGATCGGCGGAAAGCTCCGGTTCGTTCGGCCAAGCAGATGCACGGTCTGAGGGTACCGCCGCCTAGGTGAGCAGCCGGTCGGCCAGAGCGAAGACAAAGACCCCGATCGAGACGAAGCCGTTGAGGGTGAAGAACGCCACATCGACACGGCTCAGGTCGTGAGGCTTGACCAGGCTCTGCTCGTAGGCCAACAAACCGGCAGCGAGCAAGACCCCGGCGAAGTAGAGGGGCCCGGCGCCGTACAGCGAGCCGCCAACCAAGAAGCAGAGAATGGCCAAAACGTGAAAGACGCGGCTGAGCGTGAGCGCACGCGCCTTGCCCAGAGTCTCAGGCAGCGAGCGAAGCCGGTGCTCCCGATCGAACTCCTCGTCTTGCAGCGAGTAGATCACGTCGAAGCCGGCGGTCCAGAACATCACCGCGAGCGTGATCGGCACGATCGCCCATTCCAACCGACCGGTAGCGCCGATCCAAGCGGCAGCAGGAGCGATGCCGAGGCTCAGGCCAAGGATCAGGTGGCACAGCGGAGTGAAGCGCTTGGTGAGGCTGTAGAAGAGAGTAGTTCCCAGCGCCACCGGCGCGAGGGCGAGCGCCAGCGGGTTGAGCGCGGCTGCCGCAAGGAAGAACACGACGCAGCTTCCCACGAAGAAGAGGGTCGCATCCGAAAGACGGAGCAGGCCTGCGGGCAATGCTCGGAGCCTCGTGCGAGGGTTCTGGGCGTCGATGTCGCGGTCCACGATCCGGTTGAAGGCCATAGCGGCGCTGCGGGCCGAGACCATGGCCAGGACGATCAGGAGGAAGACCCTCCAGCCCGGCCAGCCCCGCGCGCCCCACATCATCCCGAGCATCGCGAACGGCAACGCGAAGAGTGAGTGCTCGAACTTGATCATCTCGAGGTAGATGCGAAAGGCCATCCAGCCACGAGCCACGGTCGCCATCTCCCGGATTGTACTTGTCAGACCTGGAGCAGCTTCACCAGGCCCTGCTTCTCGTACTTACGTGGCTGCCCCAGGAGGCTCAACCATTCGCGGGTGTGGTGGAACCGGATCAACGCCTTCATCTCGAACAGCCCGATTCCCTCCTGGCTCTTGCGAAAGGGGTTCAGCTGGGCGAGCCGAAGCGCCACCGTGTTGATTCGGTGTCGCTTTCGGAGGCCCTCTTCCGATTTGTGGTCGTAGTGGTAGTCGAGGTACGCCTCGCTGCGGCCCTTCTTGACGGCCGTGTCGAGAAAGCTGCTTCGCAGCAATCGCTTCTCCTGGAAGTGGTGTTCGACTTCCACGTCAAATCGGGGGGAGATCTTGAAGCCTGCCTTCTTCAATTGACGGGAAAAGAGAACCTCTTCATGGAAGCCGTAGCTGGAGCCGGCTCCCAGCTCTTCATCGTACGTGGGAACATGGTCCAGAACCCGGCGCGCGAAGGCCATGTTGGCCCCCACCATGCCGATCGGCCGCTCGCGGTCGAGTAGCTCCGTAGACGCCAGCCACGCTCGGTGCTGGGGCGCCATCCACGGTCGCAGCAGATGGGCAGCGATCCGAACCCCGCCCGCCAGAGCGTCGGCCTTACCGGCCAGGATCGGCTCCGACATGCCCTCCAGCCAGTCCGGCTCGAGGCGCACATCGTCGTCCGTAAAGATGATGACCGCTCCCTTGGCCTCGGCGAGTCCTCGATTGCGCGCCGCCGAAAGGCCCTGCTTCGGCTCGGCCACCGGCTTGACGGTAAAGCGTTCGAGTTGGGATGCCGCAGAGCCGACCACCTCCGGTGTGGTGTCCTTCGAGTTGTTGTCAACCAGGATCAGCTCCGCAAGCCGACCCTCGGGAATTCGTACCTCTGCCAGAGAAGAGAGCGTCTTCGCCAACTCGTCGGCGCGGTTACAGGTGCAGATGACGACCGAGATGTCGGGCGAGCTTGAACTCTTCACGCGCAACAGATCTTACTTCTGACCTGTGCGGAGGGTCACCGAGCGGGACTTGGCGTCCCAGTGGACCCTGACGTCGCTTAGCGTTTCCGACAGAAAACGCAGCGGCACCATCACGCGGCCCTCGTGGATTGCGACCGCCGTATCAAAGAGCACCTCGCTGCCGTCGACCATCGCGTGGCGCGAGCCCACCCAGAGCTCCACCTTGCGGTCGCCCCGGACGGCGGTCACGTACATCTGATACTTGTCGAAGGTCAGGGTCGCTCCGAGCTTCTCGAAGATCGAGCGCATCGGCACCAGCACCCGCTTGTACTTGATGATCGGCTGCGCGTCGGGAAAATCGATCTGACTGCCGTTGAGGTAGACCCGGATCGGCTGCTCCTGTGGCCAGCCACTTCCCATCCAAAGCAGCGCCAGACCAAGGGTGAGGATGACCCGCAGCATGATCACTCGCTCCTATGCGGCTCTTGCGTATAGATGACGCCTTGCTGCTCCCGTCGCCGTCTCCGAAGCATTAAGGCTTCCCGCGCCAGATCCAGATGATAGAGCGCGTCCGCGTTCTCTTGGCAGGCCAGATCCCGTCCCTGAAAGTCTAATAGCTTCTCGACCACCACGTCGATCACGTCCTCGATCCGGCAGCCGTTGATGCCTACTTCGCTCGGGTGCCCATGTTGAAACGTGATCTTGATAAACGGGCGGTCGACGACTGCCTCGCTGCCGTCCATGTGCCGAAACTTTTCCATCTGCTCGCTCATGGGGACACCTCCGGGGGCAGGTTACCCCCTCTAGCTGGCAGCCGCCTCGCCGCTCTCGATCGCGTGCTTCAGTCGCTGCAGGTCGTCCTCGAGTTGGGTCGCGGGATCCAGGTGGAAGAACTTCGCGACGCCATGACCCAGGTGCTCGCCCGGCGGGAGGTAGCGCAAGCGTACGGTGACTTCGGTCCCGCCCTCTACTTCTCGGAAGTTGACGGACCCGGCCGTATCGACATCGAAACCCTCTCGTGACTTCCACGCGATGATATGGTTCGGGACGTCGTTGACGATGTCGGCCTCCCACTCCACGACCAGGCCGGCCGGCGCCCTCGCGACCCAATGTGACCTTCGCTCATCGAGCACCATCACATCTTCCAGATTCGCCATGAATCGGGGCAGGTTCTCGAAATTGCGCCAGAAGCGATAGAGCTCCTCTGCGCTCTTGCCGACCACGACCGAACGCTCGACCGTGATGAGCTCGTGCACCTTGCGGGTGGGAACGTCCGCGATCGGAATGCCGAGAAGGTCGTACAGTCGCCGGTAGCCGACAAGTCCTCGATAGAGCAAGGCTCCACCCAAACCCGTGAGGATCAGCCCGGGCCACGACCGCTTCTTGAGGCCGTAGACCGTCAAAACCAGTCCACCGGCGATGGAACCCAGATGCTCGATATCGCCAGTTGTGAGTCGGTCGGCGGTCACTTCAGCGGTAGAGTCTCGCCCTTGCATCGCTTTGTCAGACCGGCCCGGACCGGCTACTTGTTCGCGGCGATTCGGTTCCATTGCCCAGAAGCCGCTGGATCTCGGCGCACAATAGATGCAGGCGAATCGTGCGGTACGCAAGGCTCCATCACCGGTTGCTGGCCTTCTTCATCGACGTCCTTGTGCTCGGCGGTCTCGTGCTGCTGACGATCCTGTCGATTCCCCCTCTGATCGGACTATGGCCTCTGGAGGTCCAGAGCGGGTGGCTCTTGGAGCCTTACGTTTTGTTCACGGTCTCGCTACCGAGCTGGCTGTACTTCGCCTTATGCGAGTCGTCGCCGGCCCAAGCTACGATCGGCAAGCTGATCCTCGGGCTCTATGTGACCGATGACGACGGTGCGCGGCTGAGTTTTCCCCGGGCGATGGCCCGGACGCTCTTCAAGTTTTTGCCGTGGGAACTGTTCCACCTGAGCCTGCTCATACCCCACCCGGTGTTTGCGCCGGGCGCCGACCAGTTCCGACTGGGCTTCGTGTTCGTCTATGCGATGCTGGTGCTCTATGTCGGCTTCTGTTGGTGGAGCCCCGAACGCCAAAGCGTGCACGACCTCATGACAGACAGCTGCGTCCTGCGGCGGCCAACGAGGGCCGAAGTGGAGGAGGAGGAGCGTCGGGAACTCGCAGCCTTGGTCGAGGAGTTTCAGGGCAAACCGTGAGGTGTGCGCGCGCACAGGCCGCTCCGGAGAACCGAACGTCGAACGACGGGCGAAGTTATCCCTTGAGCAAGCGGGCAACTTCCGGACTTTTTGCATGGTCCAGAGCCGTGCGGCCGTCCTTGTCTTTGATCGACTTGTCCGCCTTCAGGGCAAGCAGCTTCGACACCAGTTCGGTATGGCCCATGAGGGCGGCATACATCAGAGCCGTTCGTCCCTGTCGATCCGTCTCGTTCACCTGCGGATGCTTGGCCAGCAACAGCCCCGCGATCTCGGCACGCGCCTTTCCGCTGGGTACCCCTTCCTCCTCGAGAGCAGACGCTGTATGGATCAGCGCCGTCATGCCGAGCTTGTCACGAGCGGCTGGGTTCGCCTTAGCGCTCAGGAGCGCCGTCACGGCGGGCGTTTTGGCTTCGGCCGCCGCCAGCATCAGCGGAGTGAGGCCGGTCGCGTCGGCATCGTCCACGGCTGCGCCCGCCTCGAGGAGGGCCTTGATGACGGCAACATGGCCCGACAGGGCCGCGTAATGGAGCGCCGCTTGCCCTGCAACGTCTTTGGCAGCCGGTTGAGCCCCCTTCTTGATCAGGAACTGCACCACCGGGAGGTGCCCGCCTTCAGCTGACCAGTGCAGGGCGGTCATCCCCAGGAGCGACTTGGCCCGGACGTTGGCGCCCTTCGCTGCGAGCGCCTCGACAATGCTCAGGTGACCCTCGCTGGCGGCGAACATGAGCGCCGTGGCCCCTTCGGAGTCGGGAGTTTCGACCTTGGCGCCGGCGCGAAGTAGCTCGTCGACCACTGCCTTGTGCCCACCAGCCGCGGCTGCGATGAGCGGGGTCTGGCCCTCGTCGTCGAGCGCCTCCAAGTTTGCTCCCTTCAGGGCAGCCTTGACCCGCTCGAGATCGCCTTGGGCGGCCGCTTGGTGAAGGCTTTGCGCATAGGAACCGACGACGAGCAGCAGCGCTGCGAGGCAGAGTGTGAGACGCATCGTGGTGTTGACGGCCAGGCGGCTGGTGCGGGTTCGCTCAACTTCGGCCAGCTTGATTGTATCGCAGGCATTGGCGCGACTGCTGTCGGTGATTTGTGCCGCATCCGGGACAGCGAAGGGGCTCTATGATGAGTTGGCTGGTCCCACCAGGCCGGCCGAGGGGAACAGCCGCGAAGGTTGCGAGTAAGACGGCAATGACCGATACTTCGAGATGAGGGCCGACGTCCGTTCCGGTATCACTAGGGTTCGAGGGGCCAGTCCCCTCGTTTGGTTAAGAGCTTGAGGATGAGGGTAAGGAAGATTTCTGGGTTGTTGCGAGGATGCCTGGCTGTGGCGGCTGCGTTGGTCGGCTGCCTTGCCTCCGCCGACAGTGCCCGTGCCGATGGCGCGCGGGTCTTGGTCAACGAGCTGCCGGTTCTGACATTTCGAGCGGGTGAGGCCAGGGCTAAGGCAGCCGGCGTGGTGAGCCGCCTGTTAAAGCTGCCGAGCTACGAGCCGGTCGAAGTGCGAAGGGTGGGGGGGAACTACCGGATCTTCGCTCGCGGCAAAGAGATCCTGATGGTCAGCCGGCAGGAAGCCCGGGCGGCCGGCGTCACTCCCTCTGCGCTCGCCCAAGTCTGGGCGGGCAATCTCAACAAGGCGCTCTCGTTGCCGCCGCTCAAACTC
>DATLGQ010000134.1:0-3859 GCA_035540435.1 Fimbriimonadaceae bacterium | reverse complement strand
AGCATGCGGATTGAGACACGAGACGCGCGTCGAGAGCGGGCGGCTCGAAGAGACACGCGAACCGCACCTCACTCGGCATTCTTCCGTCCAGCAGGTCCTTGAGATTCGTCCCCCGCTCACTCAGCAGCTCGTCCACGTCCTCCACCAGGAGCGATACGGGCTTGATGCCAAAGTGCTCATGCACCCGTCGAAAGTCCAGTTGCCACACCACGCGATCGTGTTCGGGCCTTTCCTTTAGGGTGGCGAAGTGAGCCGCCACGAGAGGGGAGTACGACCAGTCCAGCAGGCGAGTCGGCAGCCCGTGGTGGCGCGCCACGACCAGCATCTCCCAGTGACTCATCTCGCCACTGGGCAGATAGGGCCGCGAGTAGCGCTGGAAGTTGCGCAGGATGTGCTCCTCAAGCTTGGCCTTCTTGTGCGGCTTTTCGCCCAGCCGGTCCAGGGAGGTCAGCAGGCCCCAGTTCGACCTCCCGCCGCGAAACACGAGCGGAGCCCGAAGACGCCCGCTCTCCTCGTCCGGCTCCGTTGGAGTGGCCATATCGACGAGCTCACCCAAGGTGCGGACGACTTGCTCACGGCGGTGCGGCATGTATTGCGTTTGGCGCAGGGCGCCTGTGGTTGGTTCGTCGTCCCGGGCCACCTCATACTCTCGGCATGGTCATGGCGCGTCAAATCTCCCTGGATCGAATGGTGCGGGCCGTTGAGAAGGTCCGTGAGAGACTGTTGCGAGCTTCGTCTGCCCTCGCGGAGGAGGGTGTCGACTACGCCGTCGCAGGGGGGAATGCCGTTGCAGCCTGGGTTTCAACGGTCGACGAAGCTGCTATCAGGAACACCCGCGACGTCGACATCCTGATCCGCCGTCAGGATTTGGAGCGGGCGAGATTAGCTTTGGAAGCAAAGGGCTTCGTCTACCGTCGAGTTGCGGGCATCGACATGTTCTTGGACTCCGAAACCGCTTCGCCTCGAGACGCGGTTCATCTGGTCTTTGCGAACGAGATGGTGCGCGAAGGCGAGCTGATGCCGAACCCGGATGTGACAGAGTCCCACGCCGCCGAGCACTTTCAGATCCTCTCGCTAGACGCCCTTGTACGAATCAAGCTCACGGCGTTTCGCGATAAGGACCGGACGCATCTTCGGGATCTCATCGAGATCGGCTTGATAGATGAGTCGTGGCTGAGCCGCGTCCCACCCCAGCTCTCGCACCGGCTAAAGGCGTTGCTGGACGATCCCGAAGGTTAAACTGCGCGCATGACGATCGGCAGGATCCTCGGCACGATCGGTGGCCTGTCTTGCCTTGGGGCAGTGATCGGCGTGCTGGTTGGCGCCGCTATGGGAAAGTGGCTGCCAGACTTTTTCAGCTACATTCTTCCTGAGGGGCCGGGGGACCGGCTTCAAGTGGGTATTGGCCTGGGCCTGGTCAATGGCCTACTCTTCGGGTTTCTGACCGGGCTAGTTATCGTGCTCGTTCAAGCCTTTGGCAAGCGCCGGGACCCGTAACTTCGGTGTACCGGCCCCTCAAGCCGCTGACGCCCGCAACCATGGTTGGGGTTTGGCGCAGTTCGGGCACGCTGTACAAGTTCAAGGCGGATGGAACTTTCGAATCGGGCTCCGTTGCTGAACACCGGAGAGTGGGCGGTCGGCTCGTTTCAGAAGGGAGTCTACGTGCTCGATGGATACCTGGTCATGCGGAAGCGGTCGGACGCGCCGACCTCGATCACGATTATGGGCCGCGCGGGTCTGATGTTGGCCACCAGAAGCGGGTTCTTCACCAAGCCTTAGTTGGCGTCGGCCCCCGTTGCTCCGGCGGGGACAGATCAGCCTTGGGCAAGAGGAGAACCCTCCGGCGACCTTGGACGAGTGAAGGAGCGAAGCGAGTGAACGACCGTCATCCGAGCTTGTGCACGGCCGCCACGACATCCTTCTCGTTCGGGATGCACTGGAGTTCCAGCACCCGCGCGTAGGGCATCGGCACGTTCAGGCCACCCACACGGCCAACCGGCGCGTCGAGATCGTCGAAGCAGTCCTCGCCAATCCTGGCCGCTATCTCGGCGCCGAAGCCACCTGACTTCCAATCCTCGTACACCACGACCGCCCGATGCGTCTTTCGCACCGAACCGTAGATCGTCTCGATGTCGAGCGGAAGCAGCGAGCGCACGTCGATCACTTCGCAGTCGATCCCTTCCTTGTCCAAGAGCTCGGCCGCCGCGAGGGAAACGTTCACCATCCGGCTATAGGCGATCAGGGACAGGTCTTTCCCCTCCTTCGCGATCCGCGCCTTTCCGAAAGGCACGGTGAACGACGGATCGTCGGGCACCTCGCCCTTCATCGCGTAGAGCCCCGGATTCTCCGTGAAGATCACCGGGTTGTCGTCCCGCACCGCCGTCTTGAGCATGCCGTACACATCTTCAGGTGTGGCCGGCGCAACCACCTTCAATCCGGGCACGTGCGCATACCAACCCTCCATCGAATGGCTGTGCTGGGCCGAAAGCTGGTTCGCGGCACCGCCAGGGCCGCGCACGACGAGAGGCACCTTGATCTGTCCCCCCGTCATGTAGTGAATCTTCGCCGCGTGATTGATGATCTGGTCGAGCGCCAGGATCGAGAACGACATCGTCATCATCTCGACGATGGGCCGCAGCCCGGTCATCGCCGCCCCGATCGCGATCCCGGTGAAGCCGGCTTCCGTGATGGGCGTATCGAGCACGCGCTTCTGCCCGTACTTGTTGAAGAGCCCGGCAGTGACCCGGAAGGTCCCTTGGTAGCGTCCGATGTCTTCGCCGATCAAAAAGACTTCTTCATCGCGATCGAGCTCTTCGACGATGCTCTTCTGGAGTGCGTCTCGGTAGGTGAGGGTGGCCATAGTGCTGATCCTCGGCGGAGCGACGCTGCTCGGACGGGCCACTTTAGTGTACCTATCGGCAGAGTCTTGCCAAGGATCTGCCCGCCACTAGCCCACTCGACCGGGCCACAGCCAGGCGAAGGTGCCGGCCGTGATCAGCGAGTACACGATGCCGTCGAACACGTTGGCCCAGAACCCCTTCTCGCCGTACCAGATCATGTGCGGCATCCACCCCAGCCCGTAGCAGAGGAACGCCGCCGCGCCCGCCACCTGGAACAGGTCGAGGTACCGGTGGTTCCCTGGCCCGAAGGCGTTCCAGAGGACGTAGGCGATGAAGATCCCCACCACCACATACTGCAGCAGAGTCAACACTAGGTTGCGACCCATGTTGAACGGTCCAGGCAAGATGTAGAGCGTCCCGTTCGGCCCCCGCTTCGCCTTCTCCACGTACTCAGGGCTCTTCATGTACGCAAAGTCTCCCCACGGAAACATGTACTGACCGGGCGGCACGCCCTCCATCGCGCTCACGAACTTTTCTTCGTCTGGCAAGCCGCCGAACTCACCCTTATGGTGCGGCAACACCATGTGCATGATCGCGCTCGCCAGCCACACGAACACCGCCGAAAGCAAGATCGGCGCCCAAAGCTCTGACAGAAACTCCATCTCCGCCTCCTAACCGCGGCGGCTCTCCACGCCTGAAAATGGAGACGGCGCAATGAAGTGGAAGAAAGCTAAAAAACGTTGTGAATGAACCGCTCGATGCGGTGGAACGACACGAGCGGCCGTCTCGCGAACATCACCGCGACCCAGCCCGGAGCCTCTTCCAGAGTCCCGTCCGGCTTGTAGCGCTTATCTCGAAAAATGAAGCAACGCGCACGCCATGGCTTGCGGAACTCGAACCCCACCGGCGTAAGCCGGGCGTCGAATCCCGCCTGGATCAGCTGCGAGTTGGCGGCCAGCCGGACCTGCTCGTACTCCGCTTTGGCGTTGTAATGGCTCAGACGGTAGCCCCGCCTGCCC
>DATLGQ010000133.1:0-14640 GCA_035540435.1 Fimbriimonadaceae bacterium | reverse complement strand
AGATTCGGCTGGGTAACGCCGAAATCTTGCTCTGAGGAACGACCAGCCGGCCGACTCGCCCGAACTGGCTGTACTTCTTGATGCCGCGCTCGATCTCCAGGATGCCCTCCTCGCTCAGGCTGAACGAGTAATCGATGGTGCCGGCCTTGACCGTGTAGAGCAGCCGCTCGGGCTTCTGGAACTTCAAAGTGCCATCACCGGTGATGGGCGAACCGTCCGCCGTGATCTTCATCTTTACGGACATCGCGTCGAGCCCCTTCATATAGCCCGCGAAGCGGTTGAGGGCGGCGTCGGACTCGCCCTGCATGGCAATCAGGAGAACGCTGAACATGATTTGCACGGTTGGCCTGCTGATTATGTCTCTAACGTAGGCTTCCTCATTGGGCTATCGACCAATGGCAGTCGTAAGACGCTTGCGGACTTCTTCCAAGGCGCGATCCGTCACCATTTCCGGCTCCACCGAGGCGTCGAGCACGACCCATCGATCCGGCTCTCGCTGCGCTTCGCTCAAGAAGCCGTCGCGAACCCTCTGGTGAAACTCCAGAGGTTCCCGATCGATCCGATCCGGATGGGCGATGCGGGCCAGACCGACTTCAGCGGGCAGGTCGAGGAGCAGCGTAAGTCCAGGCCTCAGCCCGCTCGTGGCCAGTCGATTCAGGTCCCGAAGCAGGGCCAATTCAAGGCCCCGCCCGTAGCCCTGGTACACGAGCGTCGAGTCGGCGTGGCGGTCGCAGAGCACGATCGTGCCCTCCGCCAGCGCCGGCCGGACGATGTCGCGCACATGTTGAGCTCGGTCCGCGAGGAAGAGAAACAGTTCCGCCGCCGGCTCCAGCTCCTGACCCTGGAGGAGCAGCCGCCTGATCTCACGTCCCACCTCGCCGGCTCCGGGCTCGCGCGTCTCCAGCACCGCGCGTCCCTCCTGCCTCAGTGAGTCGGCAACTGCGCGTAGCACCGTGCTCTTGCCGGCGCCCTCTGGCCCTTCGAACGTGATGAACACCTTGGGGATGTTACTGTAGTGTTGGGCGAACTCAGAGGTAGATTCGCCCCAAGGCCCGATGCTCGAGGAATACCGCCAGAAACGCGACTTCACCAAAACGAACGAACCGCCGCCCGAGCCGGAGACGGAGGGCAAGGGGCCGCTACGCTTCGTGATCCAGAAGCACGACGCCACCCGGCTGCACTACGACTTCCGCCTCGAGGCCGACGGCGTTCTCAAGTCTTGGGCCGTGCCGAAGGGCCCCTCGCGGCTGATCGGCGAGAAGCGAGCCGCGATCCAGACCGAGGACCATCCGCTGGACTACGCCTCGTTCGAAGGGGTCATCCCCAAGGGTTCCTATGGCGCGGGCGAAGTCATCGTCTGGGATGAGGGCATCTACTCGCCGGATGAGGATGGGCCGGTGGACTTTCAGGACCGGGAACTGGCCGAGCGCAGACTCTTGGACGGACTGGCGAAGGGGAAGATCAGCGTCTACCTGAAGGGCCATAAGATCAAGGGCAGCTATGCGCTCGTGAAGATCAAGGGCAAGGACAAGAAGGACGACACCTGGATCATGCTCAAGCACCGCGACGAGTACGCGGTCGAGAAGCCTGAGGACGACACGCTCTTGGAGGACGAGCGCTCGGTGCTTACGGGCCGCACCCTGGAGGACGTCCGCCAGGGGCGCTCGGGCCAAGGGCGACCCGAAGGGCCCTCGCCTGCGGCTCGAGTGCCCGGAGCGCGCACAATGCCAATGCCGAACCGACTGCGGCCGATGATGGCGCAGTCGAGCGACAAGCCGTTTAACCGCGACGGCTGGCACTACGAACTCAAGTTCGACGGCATCCGCTGTATCGCGATCCTGGACCAGGGCCGAGTCACTCTGTGGAGCAGGGCGGACAACGACGTGACCCACAAGTTCCCGGCCTTGGTCGAAGAACTGGCGAAGCTCGACGTGGATCAGGCGGTGCTGGACGGTGAGGTGGTGGCCCTCGATGAGCGCATGCGCCCGAGCTTCGAGACGATGTTGAGGAGGTTCAACCTGTCCAGGTCAGAAGACATCCGGCGCATGGACCGGATGATCCCGGTCACCTACATGCTCTTCGACGTGCTCCATCTGAGCGGCTACGACTTGCGGCATGCGGCCCTTCGGGATCGCCGCGCGTTGCTCGAACAGATGTCCGTCCAGAGCCCGCGGGTGCAGATCGCCGACGTGTTCGACGACGGCGAGGCCCTGTTCAAGGGCGCCTTGGCACTGGAGCTCGAAGGGATCGTCGCGAAGAAGCTCGACAGCCGCTACCTGCCGGGCGAGCGCAGCGACTGCTGGCTCAAGATCAAGAGCTTCAACAGCGACGAGTTTTTCATCTGCGGCTACACCAAGGGCGAAGGCAGCCGGGGCTCGTCGTTTGGCTCACTAGTGCTGGGGAAGTTCGTCTCTTCCGCACCAGAGGGATCGGGTGGGGAGCCGGTGCTGGCCTACTGCGGCAATGTGGGCTCGGGCTTCGACGAGAAGAAGCTGGACGAGGTGATGACCCAACTCCAGCCGTTCGAGCGGAAGACGTCTCCATTCCCACGCAAGATCGAGGCGGGGAAGGTGTCGTGCTGGTTCGAGCCAGTCGTTGCGTGCGAGGTCAAGTACGCTCACTACACTCAACAGGGCATACTGCGGGCGCCGGTCTTTCTGCGTCTACGGCCGGATGTGACTCCTGAGGAGGCGCTGCGCCAGTTGGCGAACCCCCAGGAGCCGGAGGAGGTCCCAGAGGAGATGCGAGCTCAGCCTTCCACCTCCCTGACCTCCTCCTCATCAGGCCCGAACCATTCTGGCGAGGAGGGGGGAGTCCGAGAGGAAGTTCTGCGTCAGCTCGAGGGGGACTCCAAGGAAATCCTCCTCAAGGTCGAGGGCTACGAGATCGGCATCACCAACGCCGACAAGGTGTACTGGCCAGCCCACGAAGGATCTCCGCCGGTCACGAAGCGCGACCTTCTCCGCTATTACGCCACCGTCGCCCCCTACATCCTTCCCCACCTCAAGGACCGCCCGCTCACTCTGCACCGTATGCCTGAGGGCATCCACGGCCAGCGCTTCTACCAGAAGCATTGGGACGGCAAGAACCCGCCCTTCGTCCAGACCCTCCAGATCTACTCCGAGCATAACAAGCGCGCCAGCGACTACATGGTCGTCAACAACCTCGCCACTTTGCTCTGGCTCGCACAGGTCGGCGACCTCGAGCTCCACACGTGGTACTCCCGCATCAGCCTGGGGCCGGACGCCCCGAATCTCGGAACCGACTTCTCCACCAGCGTCGAGACCCTCGAGGAGAGCGTGCTCAACTACCCCGACTTCATGGCAGTCGACCTCGATCCCTACATCTACTCCGGCCAGGAGAAGAAGGGTGAGGAGCCCGAGTACAACATCAAGGCCTTCCGCAAGGGCGCTGAGATCGCTCTGGAGGTCAAGGCCATCTTGGACCAGCTCGGGCTGCGGGGATACCTCAAAACTTCCGGCAAGACCGGCTTGCACCTCTTCATTCCGATCGTGCGGGACATGGACTACGACGAGGTCCGAGCGATGGCCGGAACCATCGGATCGTTCGTCCTGCGCAAGCGCCCCAAGGAAGTGACCATGGAGTGGGCCACCGAGAAGCGCACCGGCAAGATCTTCTTCGACCACAACATGAACACGCGTGGCAAGACCCTCGCCTCGATCTACTCGACCCGCGCCGCCAACGGCTGCCCCGTCTCCATCCCAGTTTCCTGGGACGAGCTAGAGTCGATCGTGCCGTCGGACTGGACGATCCGGACGGTCCCCGACCGCCTGCGGGTTAAGGGCGACCTCTGGTACGACATCCTGGACTCGAAGCAGGACCTCAAGGATCTTCTGAGCGGCTGAGCGGCCATCACGTAGCCGCAGGCTCGAGGAACGCGGTGGCATCGATAGGCCCGTGGGGTGTGGCGTCAGCACGGCAACCCGGCTAGCTTAGGAAAGCCAGTGCAAGCGCGAGTGGAGCCGGGAGCTCTTCGCTGGTGTCGATTTCCAGTGTGGGGACTTGGAGGAGGCGGGGCGGGTCGTACGGCTCGTCGGCCCCTCGGTGAACCGTGGAGATTGGGTGGTAGCGGCTCCACTCCGGGTCGCGGCTCATGCGCTCCTGCACGCGCTCCCATGCGAGGGCAGCCGGCACTTGGCAAACCACAATCCTTACGTCAGCGGTGGGGAGGAAGGGCTGCAAGCGCGAGCACCAGACGCTGTGCTGGAAGGCAGCCTCGGCCACGAGGCTCGTGCCGCGTACGAGTGGTCTTTCTATCGCTTCGAAGAACGCGTCGGTCGCCGCTAGATTGAGATCACGCTGCGGTATCTCCTCGCTTTGCGATCTCACGAGATTCTCCTTGAAGACATCCCGGCTCACCAGCGGCAGGCGCAGCACCTCTGAGAGGGCAAGAGCGAGGGTCGACTTTCCGGCGCCGGGCCTTCCGGTGACGACGACGAGCAGCGGTCTTGGCATCGGTGGCCTACGGCTCCGGGTCGTCCGGCGCTTGGGGCCGTATCAAGAAGAGCATCATCGCTTCGATCTCTTCGTCGGGAAGTTCGGGATGTTCCTCCTTCAGCAGCTTCCGGGTCTCCCGCCGGATCTTCTTCCAGTGGGCGTCGTCGATCTCGACCTGCCACTTTGGCTCGTTGCTCGGATCCTCAGCCACCATCCTATCATGGCGTACCGAGCAGGTCGTCGCGTAGGCCAGGATGTCCCTGCGCCAGAGCGGCTAGACGGGCCCCGGGACCACTCGTACCTCATGCTCGTCGGCCAACGAGCGCGCCCGCAGGCGTCCAGGCGTTCCCCGCACGGGAAGCAGCTCGACGCCCCCGAACGGCATCGTCAGGCAGTTCTCCTCGAAATGACAGGCACCGGCCTCGTCCCAAAGCCAAAGGTCGACCACTGGCGACGGCGCATGCACCTCCAGTAGGTCCTCTTGGCCGATCGAGACCAGCAGAGGAGTGAGCTCCAGGCGCGCCTCCTTTGGCTCCGAGACGAGCTGCCAAGCTGATGCGCGGTCCCCCAGTACCGCGTGCAGCAGCGTCTCCGGGCCTGCGAGACCCGCGATCGATGCCTCCAGCAGCACCTTTCGCTCCGTGGGCAGCAGCTCTACGGCTGCTCCCCAGACCTTGCGCGCCTCTCCAGTTAGGGTGCTGAGGGCCCAAAGGGTGACCTGCTCATGCACCGGGTCGCTGCCGTCGTTGACTCCCCAGAGTTCAACTCTCGAACCGTCCCGGACGATCGAGAGCAGCACGTCGTCATAGAGTCGCCGCATCTCATGGGCGGCCGGCTTCAGGTTGCCCAAGCTGTCCATCAGCGCCCAGCTCTGAACTGGCCAGCAGTCGTTGAATTGCCATACCAGCGTTCCCTTGCAAAACTCGCTGCGGCGGTAGTGCTCGATGCCAAAGCGAAGGGCGTCCCGTTGGTTGAGCTGGCTGTAGTAAGTCCAGTCCTCGAGAGACTTGGGCTCGGGATAGTGGAGCTTCACGTAGCCGATGAAGGTCTCGTAGCCCTTGGCGGTCTTGTCGTGCCAGCGCACAGAAGGGGAGCGGACCTTCAAGTCTTCCAGCGATAGGATCGACCGCCATGCCTCTGCCGAAGGAGAGGAGGCGAAACCGAACTCGGAGGAAAAGCGGGCGGTGGAGTCGGCGTAGTGCTTCCAGTCGCCGCGTCCGTGCCAGACGTCCCAGTAGTGGCTATCCCCCACCCCGCCGTCGTTGACACGCTCCAGCGGATTGGCCACCGGACCGCACGCCGAACCTGGGATATAGGAGCCGGCGGGGTCGAGCTCCGCCAGCACCGCCGGGATCACGTGGTGGTAAAAGTGCTCGCCGTAGAAGCGCGGCGGAGTCTCGTCTCCCGCCCAGCGGTCGGCGAAGCATTGGTGGTTCTCGTTGTTGCCACACCAGAGCGCCAGACATGGGTGGTTGCGCAAGCGCTCGACGTTCGCCATAGCCTCTCGACGAAACGGCTCCACGTATTCGTCGGTGTCGGGATAGAAGGCGCAGGCGAAGGGGAAGTCCTGCCATACCAGGATGCCGTACTCGTCGCAGAGGTCGTAGAAGTCATCGCTCTCGTAGAGGCCGCCGCCCCACACTCGCAGCATGTTGAAGCCAAGACTCGCCGCCTTCTCGACCCGGTCCCGCAGCCTCGTCTTGGTGATGAAGCTGGGAAAGCTGTGGTCGGGAATCCAATTTGCGCCCCTTGCCCAAAGCGAGCGGCCATCCACCCGGAACTCGAAGCTTTCGCCGAACTGGTCCGGCTCGCGCACGAGTTGAATGCTGCTTACGGCGCAGGGGGTCACCCGCCGGTCCAGCTCTTGCCCGTCCTTGTCAACCAGAAAGGTGTGGATTTCATCGAGGCTGTTGGGCAGGACGGGCCGAACCTGCCACGGCACGCCCTCCACGTCTTCGAACACGCCATCGCCCTCGATCCTGCTGCCGCTCGGGAGGTGGACGTGGATGATGCGCCCTTCGCCGTCGATCCTGGATCGCACCACATAACGGTCCCTCTCGTCGCGCGTGACGTGTACATCCAGAATGCGGGCCCCGTACTCGATCAGCGACACCGGCTTCCATATGCCGCAAGACACCAGCCGCGGTCCCCAATCCCAGCCGAACATGTATTGAGCCTTCCGGACGAAGCTGCGCTCGGTGAACTGCCCGGTGCTCTCCGGGTCCAGGCCCTGGTCCGCGAAGTACCTGGCCCGCCGCTCGCGCCCGACCCTGGCCGCGGACTGGAAGTCGATCCTCAGCTCGTTCTGCCCCTCCCGCAGGAGTTCGGATACGTCGACCTCCACTGGCGTGAACATGTTGTCGCTTTCGCCGATCTTCTCGGCGTTTAAGAGGATCGTGCAGACGGTGTCGAGCCCCTCGAACCGAAGAACCCGCCGCGGCAGACCCTCCTTCGCCGCCCACTCGATGGTCGTACGGTACGACCAGTCGGTCTCATCCACCCACTGGCACCCCAATTCGTGCATGCGCTCGAAGGGGTCGGCGATCACCCCGTTGGCGACGAGGTCGAGATGGACGTGTCCCGGTACCCGCGCCGGCAGCCACTGGCACTGCGAAAAACCGATCCTTTCACCTTCGCGGCCAGTCTCGATAAACTCCCAGTCGCTGTGGAGATAGGTGACGCTTCGCATGCCACGCGAGCTTACTACCGCAGCGCTAGCCCCCTTACCTGCCGGACCCCCTTACGCTACAATCGGCTCGAAGATGACGAGTCTGCTGGCGCGGTGGATCCTGATGGCTTTCGCGGTGTTTGCCGCGTCGTTCGTCACTCGGCTATTGGGGTTCAACTTCGTAGCCCAGGTGGAGGGGGTGGGCGACTTCCTCATTCTCATGCTGGGAGTGGCCGTCCTGGCGATCCTTAACGTGACGCTGGGGACTCTCCTGCGCATCTTGACCTTGCCGCTCAACTGCATGACGCTTGGACTCCTGTCGTTTGTGATCAACGCGCTCGTCTTATGGCTGGCCGCTTCCCTGCGGATGGGCTTCTTCATCGATGAGCCGGGTGGCCGGGCGTTCCTGGCGGCGCTGATCGCCAGCGTCCTGATCTCGATTATCAACGGGCTGCTGAACGGAGTGGTGGGTCGAAGCGGGGCCGATGACTAATCGCTACCGCTTGAGGCGACTCGTTGCGCCCACCGCCGGCTTTCGCAAGGCAGTCCTCGTTACCCTGGGCGGGCTCTTCGTGTTCCTGGTAGGCCTTGCGCTCTCGTTCTCGCTCATCATCCTGCCGACGCTGGAGTTCCTGTCGCGCGCGACGAAGAAAGTGCTCGGCTTCCTGGTCCCGCCGGAGAACCTCGATACGGCGACTCACTTTATGGGTGGGGCATGCCTGCTCCTCGGGATCTATCTGCTGTTCATCGGGATTCGATCGGCCCTTCGGCACTTGATTGAGACCATCAATCCCGGCTTCAAGGCCTCCGGCATGGTAGACGTCTACGTTCGGCGTCAGCAGCTTGCGCAAGGTCCCCGAATCGTTGCGCTGGGGGGCGGCACGGGGCTCTCAACCCTCCTCAGGGGCCTCAAGCAGCACTCCAGCAACATCACGGCCATCGTTACGGTCACCGACGATGGCGGCAGCAGCGGCCGCCTGATTCAGGACAAGGGCATGATCCCGCCCGGCGACATCAGGAACTGTCTTGTCGCACTGGCGGACGCCGAGAAATCGATGACCGATCTTTTCCAGCACCGGTTCAAGGACAGCGGAAGCCTGAGCGGCCACTCGATGGGCAACTTGCTGATCGCGGCGCTGGTCGACTTGTGCAAGGGGGACTTCGAAAAGGCGATCGCCGCCGCCTCCGACGTCCTCCTGATTCGCGGACGGGTCGTGCCTTCCACCTTGGAGCATGTGCGCCTGCGGGCGATTCTCGACAACGGCATGGAGATCTGCGGCGAGACGAACATCGTCCAAGCTGGCAGCCGCATCCGGAAGATCCTGCTCGACCCGGCCAGCGTGGAGCCCTACAAAGCGGCGCTGGAAGCGATCCGGGAAGCGGACCTGATCTGCATCGGCCCGGGAAGCGTGTATACGAGCGTCATCCCGAACCTGCTCGTGCCTGGGATCGCCCAGGCCATCCGAGAGTCGGGCGCCGCCAAAGCCTATATCTGCAACGTGATGACCCAGCCTGGAGAGAGCGAGGGATTTACGGCCTGCGAGCACGTAGTAGCGCTGCAGACGAACATCCAGGTGCGGGTTTGCGACTTCGTCCTGGTGAACACCGGCGTCCCCAGCCCAGCGTTGATCGAAAAGTATCGCGAGGTGGGACAACACCTGGTGGAGCCGGATGTCGACCGTATCCGGGCGATGGGCTTCCGGGTGATCACGGGCGACTTTATGAGCGAATCGGACTTCGTTCGCCACGACCCCATGCGTATCGCCACCCGATTGCTGTCGTTGGTGGGCCGATGAGCGGTCGCGCCCTGATCTTGAGCGGCCCCAGCGGAGTAGGCAAGGACACGTTGATCGACGAATGGCGACGGATCAATCCGCGTGTCGAAAGGGTTGTCGCGTGTACGACGAGGCCGCCGCGCGAGGGGGAAGTCGACGGCGTCTCTTACCACTTTCTCACCCGTGACGAGTTCACCCGCAAGGCCGGCGAGGGCTTCTTTCTCGAATGGAAGGAAGTGCACGGCAACCTGTACGGCACACCGGCCGATGCGGTGCGGCGGATGGCGCGGGAAGGCAAGATCCCCGTGCTCAAGATCGACGTGCAGGGGGCGCTGGCAGTGATGGAGCTCGACCCGGAGATCGATTCGGTTTTCATCCTCCCGCCGTCCCTGGACGAGCTCGAGCGGCGCATTTGCTCCCGGGGCCTCGACGACCCGGCCCATATCGAACGACGTCTACAGACTGCTCGCACCGAGATCGAGGCGGCCGGACGCTACCGCCACCGGGTGATCAATGACGACGTCGCCCGCGCCGTGGCCGAGCTCGAGCGGCTTTTTGGCTCGTAGGGCAGCATCCGCCCTATCTCGACACCTTCCATGCGGATCATGCGTCTCTTGACATGTAGACAAGAAGTTGTATAATGAGCAGCAATCTTCTACAGGTTTGAGGAGATCGAGGGCGAATGGCGAAGGGACTCACGAAGCGACAGCAATACATCCTGCAGTACGTGATGGATTACATCCAACGAGAGGGATATCCGCCCTCCATTCGCGAAATCGGCAGCCACTTCGAGATCGGCTCGCTGCGGGGCGTGACGGTTCATCTGGACGCGCTGGAGCGCAAAGGCTACATCGCCCGCGCCAACACGCCTCGGTCCATCCGGGTGGTGCATCCCGACTTTCAGCCGGGCGACCGGGTCAAGATGCTGCCCCTCGTGGGCTCGATCGCAGCGGGCGTTCCCATTACGGCGCAGGAGCAGGTGGAAGATCTGATCCCGGTGCCATTCGAGATGGTTCGCAACATCGAAAACGCGTTTCTTTTGCGCGTCAAGGGAGACTCGATGTCGGGAGAAGGCATCATGCCGCGCGATCTGGTGGTCGTCAAGCCCCAGCAGTCGGCCAACCATGGTGACTTGGTGGCCGTGCTGATCGGGGATGACGCCACGGTGAAGCGGATCAACTTCGACAAGAAGGGGGTCAAGCTCATGCCGTCGAACCCTGCCTACGACCCGATCGAGATCAACACCGAGGACGCGCGGGTGATCGGCCGGATCGTGGGGCTGATTCGCGATTACGAGGGCATGGCCTTCTAGAGTCCAAGGAGCCGACGCAGCACCGATTCGGCTTCCTTCGGCTTGAATCCCGCGGGCCCAGGGGCGCCCTTGTAGGCGATCTTTCCCGACTGATCGATAACGTAGAGCCGGTCGGGCCAGCCGGCATACACCCGCTCCACCTCGTCCTGCAGGTTGTCGATCAAGATGGGAATGCAGATCTTGAGGTTCTTTGCGCAGGCCGTGGCCGCTGCCGCACGCTCGGCATCGTTTTTGGGACTTGCGATCAACACGCCGTCACGTTCGTTCGCCCGGACCTGCCACCCGTCGGTGGGATGGGCCTCCCGGATGTACACGACCTTGAAGTCGACCTTGTCCTTGTACTGCTTGAACATCCGCTCAAGCTCCGGCACATGCTGCCGGAACGGCGGTCACGTGTAGCTGCCAAAGATCAGCAGCGTCGGGCGCTTGCCGAAATTGCTGCTCAGGGTAAACGAGCTTTTCCCATCCACCGACTTCAGCGTGAAGTCGGGCGCCGCGTCGCCGACCTGCAGGTGGCCGCCTAATGGCCGTTGGAGGGCTAGGAGTACCACGAGCGCCAACATCATCTTCATGCTTGCATCTGACGCTTCCGGCAAAGGATAGTTTAGGGCAGTGGCTCTTACGTCGTTTTTCCCGCCCTCCGCAGTTCGCGTGTGAGGGCTTGCCGCAAATCGGCGTCGGCGTCGACAAGAAGCTGCGATGTCCGCTCCCTGATGCGCTCCAGTACGATCGGTTGTTGGTGAGCGCTCTCGGTAATGAGCCGGTAGGCGGCTTCGACGATCTCTGCACGCTCAAAGCGTCTAAAGATGACCCTGGCCGCGCCTTGCTCATCCCTCGTCGTCGAGGGCCTGTGGTCATGCTGCAACAGGTGCGAGAGAACGGCCGTCAGCCGGTCCACGCACATGATCGCAGTGAATGGATCGTTCAAGCTCGGGGAGAGCGCGCGAACGCCGATGTCGACCAGCTGATAGGCGCTGAACTGCGGATCCTGATCGGGCGAACGCAAGCTTCCGAAGGCCAAGAACCGCCTCAGCCCGTCGTTCAAATGCACATCGCTCGGCCATACCTGGGCCAACACGTTGCCCTCGAGAACATAGTCGCCCGGTCGCACAAGCACCCGGAGCAGGCAATCGTGCTTCTTCGCAAACCGGACAAGGCCGTCCTCATCGACGGCTTCGAAGTAGCCGGAGCTCGTCGCCACCACCTCGTGCGGGCGTGCTTTGGGGATGTCTGACGGTCGCGGGCTCTGCGCGAGCGGCTCGGTGAAATGGGCGCGAACGCTCTGCTCGAATTCGTCGCCAAGCACTCGAACCAGATGCGACACCTGAACGGATTGGGCTGCATGATGCACGAAGTAGATGAGAACCCCGACGCTAACGACCGCCAAGCCCACCCCTACGGTTACCGCCAGGTGCGGCACATAGCGTGCATCTTCCAAACCCCGCACGGCTCGAAGCGTAAGGAGGCAATAGAGAAAGGTTGCGGTGAAGGTGCCTAGGACGATCTGATTGCCGGTGTCGCGCATAAAGTTGCGCAGGATCCTTGGGCCGAACTGAGTGGAAGCCATAGAAAGCGCGGCAACGACAATGGAGAAGCTCGTGCCCGCCACTGTAATGACCGAGCTGGCGATAGCGGAGAGTACGGCTCGCGCGCCTTCCGGGCCACCCTTGTACACCCATGTAAGGCCGTCCATGAGGGTCGAGTAACGCTGGTCGAACGCGATCAGTCCGAAGGACAGGCACACCGCAATCAGCGAGAACACCGTCGGCAAGAACCAATAGCTGGACCGCACCCTCTGCCAGGCCACAAGTAGCTGTAGCTTCATCCCTTTAACTGCTAGCCCTCAGATGATTCGACCGTAACCCTGGTGCCCGCCGCCATCGGCCCTCCCATCGTGACTTGCTGATTGCTTTCAATCCTATGGCGCCCTTCCTAGGCGGCCTGGGGCCAGACGGCCCGCGGGCTACCCCTTGAGCCCCGTCAAGGCGATGCCCTGGATGAACAAGCGCTGGGTGAAGAAAAACAGGATGATGACCGGGGCAATCACGATGGTCGAGGCCGCCATCAGCAGGTTCCATTGAGTGCCGCCGTGCTGCGACTGGTAGAACTGCAGCCCGAGGGAGAGGGTGAAGGTCTTCTGGTCCAGCAGGTAGATCAGCGGCCCCAGGAAGTCGTTCCAGGTGCCCATGAAGGCAAAGAGCGCGACGACGGCCAACGCCGGCTTGGAGAGGGGCATCACGACGTCCCGGAAGATTCGCCACTCGCTCGCGCCGTCCAGCTTCGCCGCCTCGCTCAGCTCGAAGGGGATCGTGCGAAAGAACTGCCGCAGCAGAAAGATCGAAAACGCGCTACCGAACCAGGCCGGGACCCACAGGGGCTTGAATGTGCCCACCCACCCCAGCTCGCGAAACAGGCCGAAGATCGGCACCATCACCACCGGAAACGGCACCATCATGGTGGCCAAGGTGATCGCAAAGGCAACGTCCCGACCAGGCCAACGCAGCCGGGCGAAAGCGTAGGCGACCAGCGAGTTTCGAGGCCACCGTTCCCGCCACCACCAACAGACAGAGGATAAGCGTGTTACGGGCGTAAACCAGGAAGGGGATGTAGCCGAGCTTGTCGGCGTTATAGGCCAGCGCATCCGCAAAGTTCGACCAGAGCAGCTTCGAGGGAATCCAGATCGGTGGCGTTTGCATGGTTTCCTCGATCGGCTTGAGGGCCGTGGAGATCATCCAGGCGAGCGGAATCAGGAAGATGATCGAGAATCCAATGAGCACTAGGTGGATCGCCATCTTGGTGGATGGCAGCCTGCTTCGCATCTGATTTAGCCTCCCTCGTAGTGCACATGCTTCTCGCTGACATGCAGCGATAGCATTGTCAAGCCAAAGATGATGAGGAACATGATCCAGCCCATTGCGCACGCATAGCCCATCTTGTGGTAGCGGAAGGCGTTATCGAACAGATACATGGTGTAGAAGTAGGTGGACCGGGCAGGCGAGCCTCCGGGGAACATCACGTACGGCACCGTGAACACCTGGAGCGTGCCAATGATGCCCATGATCAAGTTGAAGAGAATGACCGGCGAGATCATGGGCAGGGTTACGTGCCGCGTCTTCGACCACGCCTTCGCCCCATCCAGATCCGCCGCCTCGTAGAGGGCTTGCGGCACCGACTGCAGCCCCGCCAGGTAGATGACGATGGCGTTCCCGACGCCCCACACGCCCAAAACGACCAACGCCGGCTTCGACCACGCCGGATCGCCTAGCCAGTTGGGTCCCGCGACCCCAACTTTGCCGAGCAACTCGTTTACCAGACCCCGCTCGCCATTGAAAAGCCAGAGCCACAAGACGGCCAACGAGACCATCGGAACCAGCGAGGGCACGAAGAAGATCGTGCGGTAGAGCGCCAGCCCCTTGACCTTCGAGTTCAATAGGAGCGCCAGCGAGATTGCGAACACGACCCCCAGCGGCAGGGCGAAGACGGCGTAGATCGCAGTGTTCTTGAGGGCGATCCAGAAGACCTCGTCCCCCATGAGCTCCCGGTAGTTGTCGAGGCCGATCCATACCGGCTCCTTGAGCACGGAGTAGTCGCAGAAGCTGTAGTACATCGACGACAGCAAGGGGTAGAGCAGGAAGAAACAAAAGCCCAGGATCCAAGGCGCCGCGAACAGATACCCCGCCCAAGCCTCCTTGCGGGCGTTCACCGGGCCCTCCCCTCTCGGGCCTTCAGCCGCGCGAGGTACTGGTCCATCTTCGGCTGCATCCGCGCTTCCACATTGCTGAGGGCTTCGTTGGGAGTCAGCTTGAGGAGCATCACGTTGTCGAAGGCGTTGTTGAGCTCGGCCTGGAACTCGGGCCAGATGCCGATCTTGGGCGGAGGAACGGCGTTCTTTGAGTAGGAAAGGCGGTCGAACAGACGGATATAAGGGTTGGGATGAGCATCCCAGAACTCCTGGCTCACCTCCCGCAGTGGCGAGTTCTTCCGCTGGAGCAGGCACAGCTTCTCCATGGCCTTCTGGCTTTGCACGTAGGCGATGAACTCGAACGCCTCCTTGGGGTGGCGCGCGCCGCGCGGGATCACCAGGATGTCCATGTCGGCGAACGTGAGCTCAGCCAGGTCTGGTCGGTCGGCCGGATGAGGAAATGGCGCCGCCGCCCACCTCAGTTCTGGCTGGTACATGTTGATGAAGTTGTACATCCACACCCCCTGAAGCACCATCGCCACCTTTCGGTCCATGAAGGCGTTCTGAGGCGAGCTGAAGTTTCCAAACCCGCTGCGGAAGGTTTGCAGTTCCCCCGGCCCGTAGCGCTTCGAATAGCCGGCGATCCACTCGTAGGCGCGAACGGCCTCAGGTTCGGTAATCGTAATCTTGCCTTGGCCGTCCCAGAGCCGGCCGCCGAACACATATGACCAGCCCCAGTTCCACC